>JAIDUH010000036.1 GCA_029060285.1 Muribaculaceae bacterium
AAATCTACATCTGTTTTAAGAGGGGCAGTGACTACAACCTCATGAAGACTTACAGTGTCACGTTTGATTTCAGACGCATTCATAACACCGGCTGCCACCAAGAGAGGAAGGAAATACAATATTTTATTCTTCATTATCAAGTGTTATTATGGTTAGATTTTATTTCGGATGCAAAATTAATAAATATTTTTGATAATTTAGCAAATTTTAGTTAATTTTGTAACATAATTCACAAAATAATCACTTAATATAACATGAATCAATCTGAAATAGATTTTTTTGATGCCCTTGCTCCGTCATGGGATGAGAATGAAATCCGATCTACTCCCGAGAGAGTGAAACATATACTTAGCGAACTGACTATCTCAAAGGGTATGGAAGTGCTTGACCTTGGCACCGGAACCGGAGTTTTACTGCCGTATCTGAGTGAGATTGTAGGCCCAGAAGGACATGTGACTGCGATTGACCTATCTGAAGGTATGCTTTCAATCGCCCGCAAGAAATATGGACACCTTGAGAATGTGGAGTTTCTGAGATTAGATTTCGAGGAAGAGCAGATTCCAGGTAAATATGATGTCGCTTTGCTTTATTCTGTCTATCCGCATCTTCATGCGCCTGCGGATACTATTGAGTGGCTATTTAAAATGAACATGAAACCGGATGGAAGAATAGTGATTGCTTTTCCTTCTGATGAGGAATTCATCAACAATATTCATCATGAAAGGAAAGCCGAACATGACCATCTGCCACCTGCACACGTGCTGGCTGAGATGATCAGGAATTGGGGATTCAGAGCTGAAGTTTTGGCGGCTACTCCTGATGAGTATATAGTTGAAACTAAAAATTTATAAAAGGATAAAGGGACGCACGGCTCGTGCGTCCCTACCAGTTCATTAATATTGAATGCCGTTTTTTATTAGAAGTTCCTTCAAGCGGAGATTTTCCTCGCGAAGGGAATCAACTTCATCGCGAAGGTCGTCTACCCGTTCTGAAAGACGGTCGTTTCGCTTGGTAAGGAACTCTATTCTTGATGCAGTGTCTGCATCCTGTCCGGAATGCTCCCGCTCTCTCTGATGGGCAAGATCATGGAAATGATTGAGAAGCTGCGCAAGGGTGTCGTTCTGATCCATGGCGTGCGTATGTGGGGGCACAATCTGCTCCGGATACTCATCTACCATATAATCATCGAGGCTGTCAAGTTCGAATATCTCCTTGATCTTGTCGAGTTTCTCATCCGGCATTCGGCTTTTTCCGTTTTCTATTGCAGAGAGGAAACTGGGACGGACCTGAAGAAGATCAGCCAATTCACGCTGACTCATGCCTGCGCGTTTTCGAAGCCTGACAAAATCAATTTTCTTCATAGTATATTAATTCTTCTTGGCGGGATCGCAAGTGAGACTGATTCCAAGTTTCTTAAATATCTTATGGTCAACTTCTCCCAGCATAACAGTCGAGTGTGCCTGGCATCCGTCGAGTTCAGGAAGAGTCTCGAGGGCTCTCCTGCACTTTTCATCCTGTGTACTGAGTACTGAAAGAGCCACCAGGACCTCGTCGCTGTGCAGACGTGGATTGTGCCCTTTGAGATATGTGGTCTTGGTGTGCTGGATAGGCTCAATCATCTCCTGCGGAATCAGTTTGACCTCATGGTCAATACCGGCAAGGTGCTTGACGACATTGAGTATCAAGGCGCTGCTTGGCCCGAGGAGCTCGCTCTGTTCAGCAGTGATGATTGTACCGTCAGAGAGCTCTATGGCACTGCATGGCAGACCGCTTTTCTCCGACCGCTCGCGCGCCGCACCGATACAGGGACGATAAGACGCATCGATCTTTGCCTGCTTAAGAAGGAGCGCAATCTTGTTCACCTCTGATTCATTGTCGTCGCCTTTCGCCATATTATTGAGTGCCGTGAAGTAACGTCTGATTATCTCATTGTTGGAGGCATGACAGCACACGGCGTCGTCGCTGATGCAGAATCCTACCATATTCACGCCCATATCCGTGGGAGACTTATATGGATTGCTGCCGTATATCCCTTCGAAAAGAGTATTCAGCACAGGGAAGATCTCTATATCACGGTTGTAGTTGATTGCAGTCTTTCCATAAGCTTCAAGATGGAAGGGATCGATCATATTCACATCGTTGAGGTCGGCTGTAGCTGCTTCGTAAGCAATGTTCACAGGATGCTTCAAAGGAAGATTCCATACAGGGAACGTCTCGAATTTCGCATATCCTGCCGTCACTCCATGCTTGTTCTCGTTGTAGAGCTGGCTGAGACAGACAGCCATCTTGCCGCTGCCGGGACCGGGAGCGGTCACTATCACAAGAGGGCGGGAGGTCTTGATATATTCGTTGTGACCGAACCCTTCATCGGAAGCGATGAGGTCGACATTGACAGGATACCCTTCTATTATATAATGATAGTAGACTGTGATGCCCATGCGCTCCAGTTTCGCACGGAATTTGTCTGCGCTTTTCTGACCGTTGTAATGAGTCACACAGACTGAGCCAACATAGAAACCGAGGTTCTGGAATTCATTGCGCAGACGGATCACATCCATATCATATGTGATGCCGAGGTCACCGCGCATCTTGTTGCGCTCGATGTCGAGAGCGCTGATGACAATCACGATTTCAGCCTGATCCTTCAGCTTCTGAAACATCCGAAGCTTGCTGTCGGGTTGGAATCCCGGAAGCACATGACTTGCATGATAGTCGTCAAAAAGTTTACCACCGAGCTCAAGATAGAGCTTATTCCCGAAATGAGCGATTCTCTCCTGAATATGTTCAGATTGAATCTTAAGATACTTGTCGTTGTCGAATCCTTTCTTCAT
>JAIDUH010000037.1 GCA_029060285.1 Muribaculaceae bacterium
AACAATCCGGTGGCGTTGCTTTTTGAAACCGGCTACCTCACTATTAAGAGTTTTGACGATGAGATAAATCTTTATACACTTGGTTTGCCGAATAAGGAAGTGGCGGAAAGTTTTTCCAAGGCCCTGATGCCAATATATTCAGGTTACAGGGACATGGAATGTGAGGATCTTCTTGTCAAGATGAGGAGGGCTGTTGTCGAGGGCGAGGCGGACCGGTTTATGGTCCTTCTTCAGACCTTTCTCGAAGGCAATCCCTACGGCAACACTGAGATGGCGAAGCGTGAGTGCTATTTCAAAAACAACATCTACATCATCTTTCGGACCCTCGGCTTCCTGCCCCGTGCCGAGGAGCAGACATGCAGTGCGCGTATGGACGTCATGTTGAGGACGCGCAGATTCATCTATATATTTGAGCTGAAGACCGACGGTAATGTCAGCAACGCGATGGATCAGATAGAAGTCAAAGGGTATGCAAGGCCATACGAACATTCAGATAAGACGGTCATCAGAATAGCCGCCAACTACTCTACTGAACGCAACAACATAGATGGTTGGGAAATAATTAAGTGAAATGCAAGAGAGTATTTGGAGTATTGTCAGTTTCTGAATGAAGACGTAAGATTTTGAAAAATCTTACGTCTTCTAAAATATTGATAATGTGCGCGTAAGAAAAACGCGTGTAAGATTTTTATGCATCGCGAATGTTGCAGATTATTCTTTTTATTCTTAATTTTGCGGTATGATTTTTGAGACTATATACCCCAAAACGACAAATAATGAGAAAGCCCTGCACATACTTTATTATTATCCTGACAGCTCTTCTTGCAGCCTGTTCGGATGCCCGGACTGAATCGGCTTCAGCGGAACTTACTCGTGCCGAGGAGGCATTTTCCGAGTCAGATTATGCTTCTGCGATGAATATTGCTGCCTCCGCACTCGACCTTCCGCAACCGGACTCTATCGTGTGCGCACGTCTGTATGATATAATCGCAAGATGTCATCGTAACGCCGGCAATGCAGAGGCAGAACTGTCGTATGCGCAGCAGGCGGCAGAGTGGGCTCCGAATGACAGTCTGGTGCGTCAGGAACTCGTGCTTTCCGCTATCAATGCAGGGCGTCATGATTTAGCTATGGAGCAGCTCGAACTTATGAACCCAACCGATGAGTTTCGCCTCCATCTGTTGCCTCTTCCTGCCATGAAGACAGGGCACACAGAAATGGCACGTGATGCACTTGTGCATCTTTATTCAAACGATCTCTGGATGCCGGTGTCGCAGATGGCTATGCTCGCTGAAATATACAGTTCCGAAGGGATGTTCGATAGAGCGGCTGCGGTAATCGACGGCATCGATCCTGCTCAGCTCAGCGACCCTGACGATCTCGAGGCAATGCTGAGATATTATGACTCTATAGGTAATACTCAAATGTCGATGGTGACTGTGCGTAAACTGGCATCAGTGCTTGAATCTCGCTTGTCAGAGGCGTCGGCACAAGAAATTTATTCACGGCTCTATGAAATAGAACATTCTGCCCGTGCTGAGCGGCAGACACGCGACCGCAACCGGATTGTGGTGTTGTCTCTTTGTGTGGCTTTGCTACTCCTGGCTGCAGGTATGGTCACATGGTGGCTCCTTTATCGTCATGCCTCCGAACGCCGGCGTCTGCTGCAGAAGCAGAACGACCTGCTGATGCTTTCCATAGAACGTCGCAGGACGATGTCGGAGCTTTTTAGTGAACGCAATCGCTCGATTGAGCTGATGGGTAATCTTATGATTGACGCGTCGGTAAGCGACAAGGGTGCAACAAAACGAATTTCGACAACTCTTGCCGAAGAGATAGAACGATTCCGCTCAGCAGAAGCCATCGAAGAGATTGCCCACACTCTCAACGAATGTTTTGACAATATCATCACGCGCCTTGAGAAGGATGTGCCTACTCTAAGCCATGCCGAGAGAGTACTTATGCTTTATAGTGCAGCCGGTCTTTCTGCTCGTGTCATCTGTCTGCTCACCTCTCAGACTCCGGGCGCTGTCTATGCTCAGAAACATCGTATACGTAAGAAAATTCAGGCGTCTGAGGCCTCGGCGTCTGACCAACAACAATATCTCGATTTATTATGAAACCATTAACTCTATTGCTGTTTACAGCACTGGCCATAGTTGGGTTTCCCTCTATGGCAGCCGACAAGGAACCTGTAGTCAAGACAATGAGGCTCAACGGCATTCTAAATGGCAACGTAAGCATTGACGGGCTTTGTGGCACATATTACGTTGACGAGGAATTTCCCAACAACCGTTTTATCAGGATCACAGGTCTTGAAGTCTATGTATCTCGTGTCACGATATCCAAGGGCGCAGATAATACACTGAACATTTCGCTGCAGCTCCCTTCATGGCTCAAAATGCCGTCGCAGAATGACCTGCAGGTGTCAATTACAGGACCAAAACTGACCTCGCTGACTCTGACAAACGGGAGCGACATAGCCGTTCAGGGATTCTATTCCACCCCTACACAGCTCGGTATCAATGTCAAAGGAAAGTCTCACCTGCTCTTCAACAATCCTGTCAACACATCTACGCTCACTGCTACAGTCTCATCAAGCTCTACATTCATAATCAACGCTGTTCAAGCGAATGAAATGAATTTGGCTCTTAGTGAGAACTCACAGGGATATATAGGGGGAGCGAGTATGATCAAATCTCTCAATATCAATGCTGCCGGTGGCTCAACTGCCTATACCACGAATATTATCGTTGATGAGGCAGATTATAATGCTACCGATATGAGTCAGATCGGCTATTATGTTAAGCCGAAATCACTTGTCAACAAAGCCACACGTGGCGGTATAATCAAGCAATCTAATGACATACCACAAGTAAAAGGTTTATTAAAATGAAGCTTATTATGAAAAAGATACTCATATTTTTAGCAATTATATGCTCCCTGATTGCGCAGGCTCAGGACGAATACACGCCACTTAAACAAACTGTCTTTAATTTTGACAAAGATGCCTTTCACGAGCTTCGCTGTTCTGTCCCGGTTTATGTCAATTACACTGTCAATGACACTATAGCCCCCACGGTGACCCCTATCGGACTGGATGTATATGTTGACTGTGTGAATGTCAGAGCCGAAAGCAATACTCTTTTTCTGGACTTTAATCTGCCCGAATATATGAATACGCCGGGAGTCAATGAATTGCAGATTAATATTACCGGACCGGCTCTGACGAGAATAGAGGCTGATGCAAAATGTATGTTGCAGACTTTCGGCAATCAGACACTCGAGGCTCCACTGGCTGTCTTTGCCCTGGGACAAGCCAATGTTTTGCTTCGCGACTGTATCTCGGCTCCAAAAATTACGGTATTTGCAAATGATGGTGCCGTAGTAGGATTCTTTACAGTCGACACTCCGCTGATGGGAGTATTGGCAAGAAATCTCTCTATTGTCAATCTTTATGGCATTCAGGATGCAAGCCATGTGAAAAAGCTTGAACTCTTTGCGAAAGATATCAGTACGATTACTGTGACCAATACAGTATACGACTCATTGACTGAGGATAAAGATGAGTCTTCCAAAATCACCATCAATTAGGTTGATGACTCAACGCATCTGCCATGTGCATAGTTTAATCTCCAGTCTTTAGATGATATTATAAGATATGTGAGATTCATGAATCTCACATATCTTATAATAATCAGGGAGTAATAAACTTTATCTACAGGTTATTGACAATTACTTTTTGCTTTTGGTTTCCTTGTTGCGGAGTCTTGCTACGA
>JAIDUH010000038.1 GCA_029060285.1 Muribaculaceae bacterium
AAGCCGACTTCAAGAAACTTGGTCCTCGCTACGGCAAGGTGATGAAAGATCTCGGTAAGGCAATAACAGCTATGACTGCTGACCGGATTTCACTTCTTGAGCGCGAGGGAAAGATCGAATTCCCGGAGATCAGCGGGTCGCCGGTGATAACATTGGAAGATGTTGAGATAATTCCTGAGGACGTACCGGGATGGCTTGTTGCCAATGAGGGTAATGTGACTGTCGCTCTCGATGTCACAGTGACTGACGCTCTCCGCAATGAAGGCCTCGCTCGCGATCTCATCAATAGAATCCAGAACATCCGTAAGGAATCAGACTTTGCGATTACTGACCGCGTGAAAGTAATTCTATCTGATACTCCTGAAGTGTCAGAATGCCTTGCTGAATATAAGGATTACATAGCTTCTCAAGTGCTTGCTGACTCAATCGAACTTGCCGCAGAAGTGCCTGCTCCTGCAAAAGAACTTGACATTGACGGTATGAAGATTCTTGCCAACGTAGTGCGTTGAAGAATATGACAGACAAGCTTAACGGTAATATCGGCCGCCACCCTGTGTTGACTACAGGGTGGCTGGTCACAATAGTAATGCTCTTGGTTGTCATTGTCGACCAAGCTGTAAAGATATATGTGAAGACACATTTCTATCTTGGAGAAGCCTACGAAGTGTTTCCTTGGTTCCAGATAAAGTTTATCGAGAACAATGGCATGGCTTTCGGAATGGAACTCTTCAACAAGTTCATACTTACTTTCGGACGTATTGCAGCTGTCATTTTCTTTATTTGGTTCATAAAGAAAACACTCACGGTAACCGGTCTTCGTAAAGGTTTTTATATTGCATGCGGTTTGATTACTGCAGGAGCAGCCGGTAATATATTCGATTGTGTCTTCTATGGAGAGATATTCAATAATCCTTTTCCTCCTCAACATGCCGTTCTTTTCCCATCCGGTGGTGGCTATGCCGGTTGGTTTGAAGGGCGAGTGGTAGATATGCTCTATTTCCCATTCTTTTCATTCACCTGGCCTTCATGGATTCCGGGCATTGGCGGAAAGGATTATGAATTTTTCCAATATATTTTCAATATAGCGGATGCTTCCATATGTGTGGGTGTTGCATTGCTCATAATATTCTTCTCTTCCGACTGCTCAAAAGCCTTCAATGCCGTTTTCGATAAAGATAAAAAAGTGGCTTCTGATAAATAAACCTCTTTATGTATAAGAATTGCCTTTATATATTAGCAATACTCGCAATCTTGAGTTCTGGTTGCTCCAAACGTCCCAAGTATATCCTCAGTGAGGATAAGATGGTGTCTGTTATGGTTGATCTCCAGATAGCTGAGGCATATGACCGGTCTGGTGATGCCCATGAATATTTGAAGGGTAAAGACCGGGAGCTTCTTGGCAGAGGTGTTCTTATGCATCATGGGGTGACGGTAGAGGAAATGGACAGTACGCTCGCCTGGTATGGAAGGAATATGGATGAGTATGCTAAGCTCTACAAGAAAGTCGATGCTGAATTAAACAAACGCCAACTAAAATATGCTAAAGCGGCAGGGGAATCAGAAAATGAGATTTCCTCTGCCGATCTATGGCCTTATAGCCGGCATTTCGTGTTTGACAACAGGTCTCTGACGGATGGCATCATAGCAAACATTCCTGTCACAGAGCTTGCTCCCGGCGACAAGTTGACCTGGAAAATGATAGTTGAGGGGTCATCTTCGCGAAATCTCACACTTGGTGTGGACTACGAAAACGGTACCTCAGATACATATAAGATTTCTAACAGACTTTATGACAAATGGGTTGAATTGTCGCTTCAGACCGATTCGACGCTTACTGTCAATCGAATATTTGCCATTGCCGATTTTGGAAATCCGGACAATCGCATTATTATTGACAGTATTCAGTTGACCCGCATTCCTTTTAATAGGGATGAATATGATAAGCATGGGTATCAACGTACGATTCGGCCCGCAGGTCGCAAGATTGTTCTTCCTCCTGATACTTCTACAAATTCAAGCGAAGTGCCGGAGGCTATGTTGTCTAAACCTTCTTTGTCAACTGAAAAGAGTCTTGGAGTAAGAACCCTTCGATAGCGGTTGAAATAGCTTCCATAGACCCAATACCATTCTTCTTTCTCCACCTTGTCCCATTCCTGGAAAGCACGGTGAATTTCGAATACCTTGCTTTGGGATGCCCTGCACACTAATTTCCTGCCATCCGTCATAGTGCAAAGGCAGACTATAGAATGGGCTTTGGCTGCGTCGCTTTCCAGTTCTGTTTTTGAGCATCTGTGGCTTACGGTGATATGCCGCCCGAACCGTCGGTTGATTTCTGTCATTAATTCCCTGAAATGACGTCCATGACTTGAGGTGTCTTTTATCTTTTTATAGTGTATAAGATAGTGGATCATCTCGTGGATCACTACATCTTCCAATGTTGTTTCTTCGAGATCATATCTGTTGCTTAAAGTCAAATGATAGGTCTCTTTTGGCTTTCGTAGCAATGATGGCTGACGTTCCACTTTAAACTGGCCCATAAACGATCTGGCTTGCGATATGTGCATCAACGGTTTGGGAAGTGTGCCATTGAATATGTCGCGGTTAAACCTGATGAATCTGTCTTCTAAAAATTCTATTGTTGCTCTCATGTAAAGTTCTTTCTGTTCAGTATGACTGCGGCTGCCGAAAGTGCAAGCAGCCATAGCAAAACTCCCCAAAGTGGAAGCTGATGGTCAATTACGTATTCCGAGCCTCCCGAGAGTGTTTCAGTTCCTTTCAGAAGAATGTCATACCCATGATCGAGAAGCTTGCCAAGCCATCTTATTTCTTTTCCTACGCATAGAAATCCCGTATATACGGTTCCTATGGAAAGGTAGGCTGGAAGTATAGGGAGTAATAAAAGGTTAGTTGGCAGAAACATCAAAGGAATCTGCGAGAAATAATATGATGTCAAGACCCATGAAGCTCCTGTCGCTACAAGCGTAGCAATTACCGAGCCACAAATGTAGACAAGTACCGGATGATGCCTGTGCCCGATAGGATTTAAAGGGGTTGCAAATGCTATAAGAGCACCAACGCATACTACGCTTAATTGGAATCCTGCATCAAAAAGAGCACCCGGATCGACAAGCAAAATCAGCAGGCAAGCAGAACTGAGTGCATTCCCGGCAAAGTTTTTTCTCTCTGCTATAATTCCTATGAAGGCAAATGAAGTCATTATACATGCTCTGACGGAAGAATAGGCAAAGCCGGTCAATGCTACATAAAACCATAATATCACCAATGCAACGATATACCCCCATTTATACCGGCCTGCAAGTTTTATCGGCATCATAAGCAGGATAAGGAATCCTGCGAGAATCCCTATGTGTAGTCCACTGAGTGCAAGCATATGGGCTATGCCACCTTGTGCAAATGTTAATCGGGTTTGCTCGTCAAGTCCTGTTTTATCTCCCATCAGAATCGCTTTCAAGAAGTCTGCTGTAGGTTTTGAAAGGTGGCTTCTCTCTATTTTTGTCTCGATATTCTCTCTGATGTCAATGAAGAGATATCGAAGATTCTTGCTCCTTCCTGCTATTTCAATTCTTTTAGGAGAGATCCATCCGCTATAAAGGATGCCGGTAGCCTTCAACATAGGCATTATCTTTCTTCCGATATGTGTAGTATCTTCAGCTATACTATTGAGCCGATTTGACGGTATCTTTATTATATCACCTGTAGATAGGTCATTGGCTCCTGTCCTTATCCTTGCCTTCGCACCATTAGTGCCGTCAATTATGACATCCAATCTTTCTCCATACGTTTTAGTTATTATTCCGGTGACTTCGCAATAAAGGTATTCGGGAATCTTTTCTCCGAAACTTTTTTCAAGGCTGTTTGGTCGTGAAAGAGATTCGTCGGTAATTCCAATTCCAAAGAAGAGAAGCACAACCCATACGATGTGCCATTTACCCATCTTGAAAGTGGCTACCGGGTCGGTAGAGCATTTCAGCAGGTATAGATAAAGGAGAATGGCAAGAAGGATAGGAAATCCTCCCCACCACCAAGTCAGTCCCAATATCTTAGCCAATGAAATGCCTCCGGCAAGCGAAAGGACAGGAATCAGAGGTCCCCGATGCATCATTCAGTCCAGATTTTCCATGCCCCTACAGCCTGAAGGCGCAGCATCTCAAGTCCATTGCTCACGATGCAACCATGAGATTTGCATATCTTCATGAAGAGTGTCTCAGCCGGATTATAGACGAGGTCAAAGCAAATCTGTCCTTCGTGGAGATATTGATAGGGGAAAGGAGCAGCATTGTTGACATCCGGACTTGTGCCGAGTGGTGTGCAGTTTATGACAGCATTCGCTTCATATACTGATTCAGGAGTAAGTTCCTCATACGCCATGCAATCCTCTCGGTGTTTTCTACCGACAAGCTGGGTTTCAAAACCAAGATTATGCATTGACCAGACGACAGCTTTGGATGCTCCCCCGGTGCCAAGAACCAATGCAAGAGGTTTCTTTCCATTATCGGTATTATCAACAAATCCGGCTTCTCTCATGACCTTCCTCATTGATTCGGTAAACCCATATGCATCTGAATTAAACCCCTTCAAAAAGATTTTGCCTGTTTCCTCGTTTTTCGTTATCTTTATGACGTTCACTGCTCCTATCCCTTCCGCTTCTTCACTGAGAGAATCAAGATATTTCAGCACATCCACTTTGTATGGGATAGTCACATTCAGTCCCTTTAGCAATGGGTGATCATTGATAAGTGCAGGCAGAAGATCAATATTTGAAAGAGGGTAGAGGTCGTATCTTGCAGGAATCCCTTCTCTTTCAAATTTCTCATTGAAATATTTTGCAGAAAATGAGTGGCCCAGTGTCTTGCCGATCAGTCCGAATTCTTCCTTTACCATATCACAACCCTTTCTTCTTCAGGACGCCACATTTCGTCCCCCTCTTTGATTTCGAATGCATTGAAAAACTCGTCAATATTTTTCAGGGTCGCGTTTACGCGGAGTTTGCCAAGAGAATGAGGATCAGTTTTTGTGCTCAGTTTGATTTCCTCTTCTCTGATATTGCCTGCCCACACATTAGCATAGGCTATGTAGAATCTCTGAAGAGGATTAAATCCGTCGATATCATCAAAGTTCTTGTCTTTCATACTGTCAAGATATGCGGTCAAAGCGATTCTCAGTCCACCTTGATCCGCTATATTCTCTCCAAGAGTAAAGCGTCCGTTGGCATTGACACCGGGTGCAACTTCAATTGCATCAAACTGAGCTACGAGCTTGTCGGCAAGCGATTTGAAGCGATCGGCATCCTCTGTGGTCCACCATTCTGCCAAATTACCATTTTTGTCAAATTGGCGCCCGCTGTCATCAAACCCATGCGTCATCTCATGGCCTATAATTACTCCGATAGCTCCGTAATTAAGGGCATCATCAGCTGAAGGGTCGAAATAAGGGGGTTGTAGAATCGCTGCCGGGAAGCATACTTCATTGGTTGTAGGATTATAATATGCGTTCACTGTCTGAGGTGTCATATGCCACTCATCTTTGTCGACAGGTTTGTTCATTTTTGCGTAATTATCCTTCACATACCATTTTGATGCTTCCAAGACGTTCTCAAGATATGATTTTTTAGGATCGATTTGGATCTCGGAGTAATCTTTCCATTTGTCCGGGTAACCTATTTTCACTGTAAAGGTATCGAGTTTTTCAATGGCTTTTGCCTTTGTGTCGTCGCTCATCCAAGTCAGATTTTCTATATGCTTTCCAAGCGATTTCCGGAGGTTTTCAACAAGTTTTTTCATATACTCTTTGTTTTCTTCCGGAAAGTATTTCTCCACATAGAGTTTTCCTACAGCTTCTCCGAGCATAGAGTTTGGAATTGCCATGGAGCGTTTCCAGCGGGGTTTCAATTCCTCTGTGCCACTCATTACACGGCCATAGAGCTCAAAACTTGCATTGATGAAGTCGTCGCTGAGAAGATTTGTAGCATCATTGACGGTTTCAAATGTCATATAGTCCTTAATTTCCTGATCAGAAAGTGTTGGTATATATGTTGTGATGAATTGGGTAAATGCCGGATTCGCCACATTAGCCTTGTCGACATCCCCGAGCCCCAACGATTTGAAATATTTATCCCAGTCAAATTTATTATATTTTGACTTTATTTCGTCCAGAGTCATTATATTATATCGTTTTCTCGGGTCTCTTCTGTCTTCACGTGGCATTTTGTGGTTTGCAAATTCCGTTTCAAGCTTAATTACGGCTTTCCAAACTCGTTCCTGCGCCTCTTCATCATAACCGATAAGCTCCATAACGCGTTTCACATAGGTATGGTATGCTTCTAATATCTTGGCGTTCTGCTCGTTTTTTTCTAAATAGAAATCTCGATCGCCGAGTCCAAGCCCGACTTCTCCAATATGAAGGATATTCATATCAGAATTCATCGCATCGGTTCCTACGCCGGTTCCAAAGAAGCTGCTTCCAATCCCCATGTGTTGCCAGGCAAGCAGTTCTTCCATTTTAGTTGTATCAGCATTTGCTATCTTTTCGAGCAAAGGTCTCAATGGTGCGGGCCCCTCTTCATTCAGACGCTTTTCGTCCATGCCCATAGCATAGAGATCACTTACTTTCTGGGCTACTGTGCCGGAAGTGTTAGCATCTTCATGTTCAGAGAGGTTCAAGATGAGGTCTTTCAATTGGTCGCGTGCTTGTTCCCTAAGAAAATCAAACATTCCAAAACGAGAATATTCCGCAGTCAAAGGATGATCTTTCATCCATCCTCCATTGCAATATAAATAAAAATCTTCCTTGGGTGATGTCGACGTATCAAGATTATTCAGAATAATTCCGTGTTGCATATAGAAGTTGATTTGAAAAATTGATATTGAAGTTGTTTAAACTTATTTTTTTATTAAGATTTCGTCAGGTTTTCGAGCGGATTTTTCTTCATGAAGAAGGAGCGATGCGGGCATCGTGACTGATGAATGAAGGAAAATACGCCGAAAAGATGGCGGAAGATTAATGAAAAGAATCATATTTTTAGTGGTTTATATTGATTTTTTTGAATTCGTAAATAAGTTTAAACAACTTCATTATGCATTACTGCTCATGATTTCCTCAAGCTCCATTGTCGCGAGTTCCCAAACCGACATGCCGTTTTCAAGGTCTTTTTGAGCCTTAGCGTAGGCATCCAGAGTCTCTTGCGAAGTGTCGCCGGCTGCTATCTTGTCTTCAATCTCTTTCTGGAGTGTTTCAAGTCTTGTTATTTCTTCCTCAGCAACCTTAACTTTCTTTTCAGCTTTCTTCACTACTTTCTCTCTTGCTCTTTGTTCCGCATAAGAGAGTTTGGGGGCTTTGTCATGCTGTGGCGTGTCATTTTTTACTGTTGGGGCAGTCGTCTGGGAATTTTCTTTCTGCTGTGAATTCTCTTTTCCTGTAGGAGATTTTGTAAGTTCAAGATCCCGAAGGTTTTCAAGATTCTTTGAACGTAGAAAATCATAGATTCCACCTATATTTTCCTTAACTTTGCCACCTCCGAATTCATATACCTTTTCTACGAGTCCGTCAAGGAAGTCTCGGTCGTGGCTGACAATGATTACTGTTCCGTCAAAGTCGCGGATGGCATCTTTGAGTATATCCTTGGTCTTCAAGTCAAGGTGATTGGTAGGCTCGTCAAGAATCAGGAAATTTACAGGTTCGAGGAGAAGCTTTATCATTGCCAGGCGCGTCTTTTCGCCTCCGGATAAAACTTTTACCTTCTTGTCGGATGCTTCTCCTCCAAACATGAAGGCACCCAGGATATCTCTTATCTTCAATCTTATGTCGCCTACGGCAACATTGTCGATGGTTTCAAATACGGTCAGATTTTCATCAAGCAGTTGGGCTTGGTTTTGTGCGAAATATCCGATTTTGACATTGTGTCCGAGTTTTAGCATACCTGTATGCTCGATCTCACCCATGATGCATTTCACGAGTGTCGATTTTCCTTCACCATTCTTACCGACAAAAGCAACTTTTTCACCTCTCCGGATTCTGAACTCAGCATGGTCAAACACCTGATGCTCTCCGTAAGCTTTTCCGACATCTTCAAGAATAAGAGGGAAATCCCCTGATCTGGGTGCAGGTGGAAATTTGAGACGCAGGCGACTGTTGTCAACTTCATCCACTTCAATCGGAACGATCTTTTCAAGTTGCTTGATTCTGCTCTGCACCTGAATAGCTTTGGTAGCCTGATAGCGGAAACGCTCTATGAACGCCTTGATGTCGGCTATCTGCTTTTGTTGGTTTTCATACGCTCGCATCTGTTGCTCCACTCGCTCTTTCCTGAGCTCTGTATATGGAGTGTAACTCACTTTATAGTCATATGCCTTGCCACATGAGATCTCAATCGTGCGTCGAGTGACATTGTCGAGAAAGGCACGGTCATGGCTCACGAGCATTACAGCCTTTGCCTTGCTCTGCAAGAACTGTTCAAGCCATTGTATTGATTCAATGTCAAGGTGGTTGGTCGGCTCATCAAGAAGCAGAAGATCAGGCTTTTGGAGCAATATCTTTGCAAGCTCCACTCGCATACGCCATCCGCCTGAGAATTCTGAAGTCGGGCGATCAAAATCTTCACGGCTGAAGCCAAGGCCCATGAGGGTCTTTTCCACTTCTGCCTCCATATTGTCTGCACCCTCCATCAAGAGCCTGTCGTTGAGATATTCGATGTCTTCTATTAGCTTGGCATAAGATTCGCTCTCATAGTCCGAGCGGGTTGCAAGTTGATTGTTGAGTTCATCAAGACGTGCTTTATGCTCGTCTATGTGAGCGAATGCCTTGCGTGCCTCATTTATTATGGAAGTGTCATCGGCAAGCTTCATCTGCTGCGGAAGATAACCGATTGTGACTTCCGTTGGTTTGGAAACCGTTCCGGATGTCGGTTGTTGAAGTCCGGCTATGATCTTGAGCAAAGTTGATTTGCCTGCGCCGTTTTTCCCGGCGAGGCCAATCTTATCTGTTTTGTTTATGACGAAGCTTACGTCTGAAAAAATCGGACGTGCGGAAAATTCCATTGTCAGGTCGTTGACACTTACCATTATTATTGGTTTATGAGATTAAAAAGTTTTGAGTTTATTTATGATCCTTTCTCATCATGATATTTTATTGCAGCTTCCATAAAAGAATGAAAGAGTGGGTGAGGATTGAGAACGGTGCTCGAGTATTCCGGGTGATACTGGGTGCCGATCATCCAACGTTTACCGGGAATCTCAACAACTTCTACAAGATGAGACTTTGGATTTTCACCAACACACATCATGCCGGCTTTTTCAAATTCATTGCGGAAAGCGTCATTGAATTCATATCTGTGTCTGTGTCGCTCACTGATATCTGTCTTGCCATACGCTTCAGCTACCAAGCTTCCGGGTTTGAGCTTGCATTCGAATGCTCCCAGTCGCATAGTGCCGCCCATGTTGGAGATGTGTTTTTGTTCTTCCATCATGTCAATGACGTTGTGTTTTGTCTGAGGATCCATTTCCGTGCTGTTGGCATCGGCGTATCCAAGCACATTGCGGGCAAATTCGATCACCATACATTGCATTCCAAGACAAATGCCGAAGGTAGGTATATCATTTTCACGACACCATTTAAGCGCCACGAATTTTCCTTCTATTCCACGATTGCCGAATCCGGGAGCAATGATGACTCCGTCAAGTCCTGCCATAATTTCATCTGCATTCTCTTCCGTGAGTTTCTCGCTATGGATGTATTTGAGGTTAAGTTTGTGATGGCAATATGTGGCAGCCTGAAAAAGAGATTCGTTGATTGATTTATAAGCATCCTGAAGTTCTACATACTTGCCGACGAGCCCTATAGTGACTTCCTTTTGTGCGGTATGTATCTTTTCTACAAAGTCAAGCCAAGGCTTCAGCAATGGTTCTCCATAGACCGGTACATGCATTTTGCGGAGCACGATTTCGTCCATGTTTTGGCTATGTAGCATCAAAGGCACTTCATAAATGCTTGGGCAGTCGAGCGATTGGATCACCGCATCTTTTGCCACGTTGCAGAACTGGGCAATTTTAGAACGCATCCCTTCAGGAATGTCATGCTCCGTGCGAAGCACAAGCACATCAGGCTGGATGCCGAGTTGCTGAAGTTGCTTCACGGAGTGCTGCGTAGGCTTGGTCTTGAGCTCTTTGGCAGCATGGAGATAGGGCACATAAGTAAGGTGTATGCAAAGTGCACTGTCGCCGAGCTCCCATCTAAGTTGTCGCACTGCCTCAAGGAATGGTAGTGACTCAATGTCGCCGACGGTGCCACCTATTTCTGTTATAATGAAGTCAAACTTCCCCGTGTCTCCGAGCAACTTGACGTTGCGCTTGATTTCATCTGTTATGTGAGGGATGATCTGCACTGTCTTTCCGAGATAGTCGCCACGACGCTCTTTTTCTATAACGTTCTTATAGATTCGCCCTGTCGTCACGTTATTGGCGCGTGAAGTGGGTACATTCGTAAAGCGTTCATAGTGCCCGAGATCAAGGTCCGCTTCATGACCATCTTCTGTGACGTAGCATTCGCCGTGTTCGTAGGGATTGAGTGTGCCGGGATCAATGTTGATGTAAGGATCAAACTTCTGGATTGTAACTCGATAGCCGTGTGCATTTAGCAGACAGGCAAGAGAGGAGGATATGATACCCTTTCCAAGAGAAGAGACTACGCCTCCAGTAACAAAAATGTATTTTGTCTCCATGCTGATATATTTTAATCAGTATGCAAAATTACAACTTTTTTCAGACATTCGCAAGAATATCTATGATTTTCATCTAACTTTAACCGACAAATACATTTCTTACAAATTTATACCCCTAAAACCTCATGACCTTCGACTTTCTCAAGAGAAAGTTGAATATGAAGTTGTTTAAACTTATTTTTTTATTAAGATTTCGTCAGGTTTTCGAGTGGATTTTTCTTCATGAAGAAGGAGCGATGCGGGCATCGTGACTGATGAATGAAGGAAAATACACCGAAAAGATGGCGGAAGATTAATAAAAAGAATCATATTTTTAGTATTTTATATTGATTTTTTGAATTCGTAAATAAGTTTAAACAACTTCAT
>JAIDUH010000039.1 GCA_029060285.1 Muribaculaceae bacterium
ACATCATCAACGGTGGCGCTCACTCTGACGCTCCTATCTGCTTCCAGGAATTCATGATCCGTCCTATCGGTGCTCCTACTTTCAAGGAAGGTATCCGCATGGGTACTGAGGTGTTCCACAACCTTAAGAGCGTTCTCAAGGCTCGTGGTCTTTCCACTGCAGTAGGTGATGAAGGTGGTTTCGCTCCTAAGCTCGACGGCACTGAAGATGCTCTCAACGTAATCGTTGAAGCTATCAAGAAGGCTGGCTACGAACCTGGAAAAGACGTGACTATCGGTCTCGACTGCGCTTCTTCTGAGTTCTATCAGGATGGCGTATACGACTACACTCACCTCAAGAATGGTGCTGTGAAGGAAGTAAACGGCAAGAAGTACACAAGCGAAGAGCAAGCTAAATATCTCGAAGAGCTTATCAACAAGTATCCTATCGACTCTATCGAAGACGGTATGGATGAAAACGACTGGAAGGGCTGGAAGATCCTTACAGATCTCATCGGCGACCGTTGCCAGCTCGTAGGCGACGACTTCTTCGTTACTAACGTTAAGTATCTCGAGAAGGGTATTGCTGAAGGTTGTGCTAACTCTATCCTCGTTAAGGTTAACCAGATCGGTTCTCTTACTGAGACTCTCCGCGCAGTTGAAATGGCTCAGCGCAACAACTACACTGCTGTCATCTCTCACCGTTCAGGTGAAACAGAAGACGCTACTATCGCTGATATCGCTGTTGCTACTAACGCTGGTCAGATCAAGACCGGTTCTGCAAGCCGTTCTGACCGTATGGCTAAATACAACCAGCTCCTCCGCATCGAAGAGGAACTCGGCGACCGCGCTGTTTACGGCTACAAGAAGATCGCTAAGAAATAATCCCGATTACGACATCAACAAAAACAAGGGTCCGGCAATTCTGTCGGACCTTTTTTTATTGATTTTTTCAGTACTCTTTAATTATGCATTATGCATTATGAATTATGCATTAAAAAAATTACTTCCTCTTCGGCTGCCGCTGGAAGCGATACTGCACCGACACCATAAAATACCGTGGCAGTGCATTGCTGTAGCTGACCATGCGCCCGGAAGCTGTGACAGCATAATTGACGTTTGAAAGCTGATGAAGCATATCAAAACCATCTATCATGAATGTCCACATCTTGGCTTTCATCGGGGTCCAGGTCAAACGTGTGTTCCAGATGGCATCGGATGTGTCAAGTTCCTTCACTCCATAGCCATTGCGCGTATAGATATTGAAGTCGGTGTTTATGCCGATATTGTACGGAAGTTTGAAGTTGGCTACTATGCCGTAGCTGAGATGGTTTGCATTGATGGTCTGAAAATCAGGACGCGATGAATAACTGTGACGGTTGAGAAATTCCCCGTTTAGACTGATAGATTGTTTCCCTATCTGCCACCCTAATGTCAACCGCTGGGAAATGGTATTGTTGTCTACCTTCAATAATTGGGGTTCTGTAGTGTTGGTGCCGATCATGTCTGCATATCTGCCAATTGTGGCTGATGTTGACGAAGATGCTGTAAATTGGTTCTTCGGTCCAAACTGTATGCTGAGATTATTTGATACCGAAAAATTCCTATTCCCGTCTACGTTATACATCTTGCTCGTCCGAATACCTGTGCTTGTATCGTATGTATAGCCGCGTGTCAGTGCGTTTTTAGTGACCGACATTTCTATCTTGGTGTAATTGCGCAGGGGATGTCTTTTTGACCCGATGAAGGTGTATGTCAGGCGAGGACTGAAATTATACTCTACTTTAAGGTCAGGATTGCCGACATATATGTTCAGAGGATTGGAATCATCGGTGATCTCGACCATGTCAAATACATTCGGAGCCTTTGGCTTGACATTCATCTCGAGGGCAACTTCATGCTTATAATTCAAAGCATAGTTATCATCGATTTTCGTATCAAGATATGCCGCCACTCTTGCGCCCCATCCGCCCATCGTAGTAAGAAAGAAATTCTTTCTTAGAGGGTAGAAGTGATTGTTTCGAGTATAGTTAAGATGCGAGTGCCTGAATGAAAATTCCGGTTCAATTCTCGCCATTATATAATACTTCTTTTCATTGCTGAGGCCGCTGTAATAGTTCACTGACGGGGAAATGCTGTGGGTATTGGAAAGCAGACGTGATGTATATGAATTATTAGGGTCGAGTGTGCTTGCCCATCCCATTGGCAGCGTACCGAAGATGCCGGCATCTTCCAATCGGTCAAGGGCATATTGATATGAATCCTTGATCTCGTCTGCGAAGAAATATTCATAGTTTAGGCTCAAGTAGAATTTCTTTATATTCAAATCGTATGTCAGATTATTCTGTATGCCGAGATAGGTATGTGGCGTATTGTCGATATATTGTCTGCGTACGTCTCCCGGCACCGGATTGCTCCCGTAGTTGATGTTGTAGTCTTTCCAGATATCTTCCTTGGTGGTGCGATATCGAATACCGAATTCATCTCTGAGGCGATCGTTGGTCTTAGGTATGAAGTAATATATACCCGGAAAAAACTGAATTTCTGCAGTGCGGGTTCTTCCGTCCGATCTGGTCGATGCCCGGTTGAGGATAGCTTTCAATGTTTCTTCACTGCCATCGGTATATATGGCTCTAAGGGCTTCCATTGTCATGTCGGTTTGCTCCTTAGAGAAAGTTCCTGACAGGGATTCCGATTCATTGTCTTTGTCTTGGTAAATGCCCTTTACTACATACGATGGCATCCAGCGTTCAGTCCGTATTGTCCCGTAATGGTATGAACTCAGACGGATGTTGCTGTTGTATGCTTTGCTGAATGAATTGTCGTACGTATTGCCGTCGGTAAGGAAATTGGTTGTGGCGGTGGTAGTGCGGTTGTCTGTATAGGTTCGGGTGAAGGTTATGTCGCCGTTGAATCTTTTTTTCTCATCGCCATCCATATAATTATAATCGAAGCCTCCCATCTGATATTTGCGTGTGCCTGAGGGCATCATCTCAGGTCGCCATGTATCTTTCTGTCCCGGTTTGCGTGTGTCATTGAGATTGTTGAAGTTGGCGAGGGCTGTCAGTCTTGTTGTGTTGTTAAACCAAAGTCCGAACAATCGTGCCATATATCGGTCCGAAGTGCCGTAGCCAAGTTGTGCGTTTGCAGTCAAGCCAGTGCTGTATTCACGCTTGAGTTTTACGTCCATAGTGAGATGTTTTTCTCCGTATGTTTCTTTCTTCCATTTCTCATCTGTAGTATGTCCCTTGTAGACTTCTACATTCTTGACGGTATACGCACTGATGTTTTCAAGCATCAGTTCATTGTTGTTGTCGAAAAACTCCCTGCCGTTCAGAAGAAGCGACTCCACCTGTTCGCCATTGACCATAATCTGTCCCCCTTCTTTCAATTCTACTCCCGGAAGTTGGGCAATCAGGGCATCAAGCATCGACCCTTCGGCAAGTTCGAAAGCGTCTGCGTTATATACTATCGTGTCTCCCCTGTTGTAGAATTTGATTTTCGTTGCGGTTACGGTGATTTCATCAAGTTCCTTTGGAGCTCGCTCAAGATATACCGTTGGTATATTTCTGCTTGTTTCCCTTTTTCCAACATCCTTCACTTCGAAGCTTATTATCTTAGATGTATATTTAGGGCAACTCAACTCTATGTTGTATATGGAATCTGTCTTCGGGACACGAAAACCGTAATAGGATTGCTTGATGTTTTCTCCATTAATATAACTTATCCCTTGATCCGTCTTCACTGAATCTTTCGGATTCCCATTGGAATCCAACAAGACTGCCCAACCATCGGTAAGATCAGTTTTCCCCAATGATTCTTTCAATCGTCCGGAGATATAAATTGAGTTGTTTTGTGCGGAAGCCGAAAAGCCTCCGCATAATATTGTAATCAATAAAAAAGCTAATATAAATCGAATTATCAAATAATTGTGTCTCATGATAATAACTATTTAAAATGGTCTATAAATGCTAATGAACTTGCAGGGACGCACTGCTCGTGCATACGCCGGTCCGTCCATGATTATGCATTAGGAATTAATCCATAAGATGTCTCTCTATCTCTTTGTCGGCATTCGGATGGTCAAGATAGAAATGCGTCTTGATAAGTTTTCCATCTTTCCCAATAAGCACTCCGAAAGGAATATAATTGAAATTGAAATACTCAGAAATCCTTTTCCAGTTTTCTGAGCTGATGAATATATGTTCTCCCGGTATCTTCTTCTTTTCAAGCCATTGATTTGAGCCCGCTATGTTGGCATCATCCGACACATAAAGCACCTTAAATGGTTGCCCTGCAAAATGCTCGATTACTTTTTTCTGATCAATCATACCTTGTCTGCAAGACGCGCACCATAGCGCCCAAAAATCAATGTATATGAGATTACCCGGATATGGCTTTATCAATTCCTCAAGTACATCTGCTTCTTTATCTACATTTAGTCGGGTATATTCTGAGTTATTGTTGAGATCATGTTCTTCCAATACCACATCTTCTGCCAGTTCGGAATATGCACTGAGAAGGGCTTGATTCAAAGCCGGATATGTAATCTGACTCACCATCTCAGACACATTCTGTTTTGTCTGATCTAAAGATTCCCTATCGTGCAAAGTTCTCACTTCAATTGTCTCAAGGAGAGCGTTGACTGCTTGCAATTGATGCAAGAAACATTTTCCGTTCTCATGAGTGGAAGTACTGTCTTTTAATATAATGGAGTTAGGATTATATTTGAACTGGTATCCTGTGCTTATTGTCAAAGGATTACAAGATATCAATCGTTTGCTCTCTGCCGATGGCTCATACATTGAGGCCATACGTATGGCTTCGGTTGCCAATAGATCCTTTACATACGTATTTACTTGAATTGAGCCTAAAAACTCAGGCAAATCAGAGATTATTTCATTAAAGGCTCTTCTAATTCTTTCTTTTTTAGAGTCGTAGGATTCTCCTAATGTGTCTGTTTTAGCATGTAAGCACATTGTAATGATTTCCCCAAGCCTGTATCTGGATTCTATGGTATCTATAAGCAGATTGACAGCTGTTGCATCATTAAGCCTACCGGTAAACCCAAAGTATTTCCTGAATCCGGTTTGCGGATTTAAATAGTCTGCCTGAGTAGTTGTGACAAGTTCGACTGTATCGCTGGGAATGACAAATACATCTTTTGCAGGCATTTCTCCTATCACAAGTCTTGAGAATTGCGGATAATCCACATTCAAATCAAATTCAAATGTGCCATCGGGATTCAAGTTTTCTGTCAGCTTTTCTCTTGATCCGGTTATATAATTTTCTGTGTAAACGTTTAGAGTGGAATACCCTGCTGCCGGATGATAGTTATGCAGTTTCCCCTTGATGTGGGCTTTCCCTTTCTCCTTATAGAAAGGAATATCCTTATATCTGTCTGGATCAAGTCCTTTCCAAACATCAGAAGATGTGGCTCCGAACAGTGTCTCGGGATCTATCATTGCAGGAGTGGGAGTCGAATCCTCCTCTTCAAGATTGATCCCCAATGCCATTGTCTCTATATTGCCGTTGTTTTCTATCGACAGCATATCCACTACGCTGACATCAGAAGGAATCTTTTCAAAAATCAGAATCCCTTCATGTTGTCCCGACTCTTTCATCCATATCCGTTTGTTCAACTCAATGTTTTCCGCTCCGATGAGCTTGTATTTTCTGACGGTGTCATTCTGAGCTCTAAGAAATGTATCATCTTTAGGAATAATTACCCAATATCCCGGATAATTCTTCAGAATGACTGACATCCGCAGACATGTGTCTTGACGCTCTACATCCGTAATCTCAATATAATGCGTTTGATAATCAATTTTTGGTCGTAAGGCAAATGCTCCCGAGCAAGATAGAGTCAATATTATTACAGCAAGAATAATATGTTTCATTGTTAATTGAATAGAAGTTAAAAATGGAAAATGCTGTTTACCTCTTGGGGTGTAAATGTCCCGACAATGTATGTGACAAGATGCTCCGCACCTTTTTTGCCCCATTGGATAACCAATATCCGCTTTACGATTTCCATTTCCGATCCATCAGGATTAGTCAACGGACTTCCAAAAGAATCTTTCATAACTGAAGAATCCACACATATTTTTACTCCTTTGTCTCCATCTCTGTTATACCCGATTAGATTCATTTCATCCGATAGTCTGTTTATGATGGATTTGAATGGAGTGTCGTTTCCATTGATCTTTGTTTTCAGGATCTCGATGTGTTGCACTTTATTCACCGGAATACCTTGCAATTCGGTCAAGTCTTTTTGCTGCATGGATTTCAGCATCCATGGCGAGATGTAAGTGTAGTCGAAACCTTCGAAAGAACTTCCTTGCCTTAATCTTAATTCCGGTTGATTGCCGGATTGCGCAAATGCCGATGGCAGAGCTAAGACAAAAAGCATGAGCGCACATGTAAGTAATCGTATCATATTTCTGTTGTTTTGTTATCAGTTTCAAAATTCAGGTCTATATTTAGATTCCTGATTTCATAAAGCACATTTATTAGATTACTCTCAATAATATTGAGTTTTTGCAATTGTTCTGAATTTTGCGATGATGAATATTCTTGCGAGATGAATTCAAAATTGTTGGATTCATTGCTATCTGAAAATAAATTCATAGGGAGCAATGATACATTTGTCATATTCATACTCTCCTTTGTGTTTTCAACCATATTATCTAAACCTGCATTAATTTCAGCAATTGCTTCAATGAGATTTAGCTCAGAGGTAGATTCTTTTTGTTTATTTGCTTTTTCAGCAAGCTTCCTTTTATTTGTTGGTTTAGATTCGGCTTCAGACTTGCATTTTATAGTAGCTTTTGTTAATATCATACTTGAGCTGTCAGCAATAGTCATCGGTAACTTTCTGGTTGCTTCAATTAGCATTTCTTTTGCTTGATTTTCAGCCATTCGTGGTTGCTTGTTTGTATGTGAACCATTCTCGAGAGTCGTTATAAACATAGACGCGATAATAATGACTGCAATAGAGGCGGCGACAGATGCCACGAAGATTTTCCATCTTCGGCGCTTTGATATATATTCCTCCAATGCAAGTTGATGAATATGAAAGTCTATAAGCTCCTCCGCATCAATTTCGGTATCATCATTTTCAACGAATTTCATTAGACTCCCGGTAATATATTTGTCAATATCCGGAGCAAGCAACTCATCCGTCCAGTCATGGATAAGTTGATCCAATTCTTGTTTATTCAAATCCTTTTCCATCATAATCCATATTTTTTCAGATAATCTTTGATTCGTTTCCTTCCGCGATACAACAGCACTCTGACGTTGTTAGAGGTAAGTCCGGTAGCCTCTGCAATTTCATCACTCGACATTCCATTTATGGCTTTCATCAAGACCACATTTCTTTCTTTTTCAGGAAGAAGTTTTATGGCTTTTCTCAGAGCGGCAACATTTTCTCTACGTTCAACTTCTGACGCCGCCGTGACATCACTCGGTAAATCTTTATTATAATATTCAGAGTAAGAAATATGACGTTGTCGCATCATTTCCAAAGCCCTGTTGGTTACGCTCCGGATGCAATATGCCTTGATGTTGCTCACGTTAGCCAGTTCCAATCTTGATTTCCAGAGGGCTGTCACCGCATCTTGCAGACAGTCAAGGGCTTCATCACGGTCTTTAAGAAGGCGCATTGCCTCTGCCTGCATCATTTTGTGATGTGGCAACACCGTTTCCTTGAATTCCTTTTCTGTCATTGGATAATCTCTTTTACCTATATGATGCACTTATCTAATTTTTGTTACAAAATTTTGGTAGTTTTTTCTCCAAATTATATGATTTCGGTTACATGGCGGAGTTGTTAGGAAGCTCCGCGTGCGTCATTCCGCGTCCGGCCTCTGACGTTACTTTGAGTCCCTCTTGTGGAGTAGGGGAGTGCTATTAAGATAATGTGCCGGTTGCAATCTGTGTGAGCCCTGATCGGATATTCGCTGAATGGTTATTTATATGGTGAAAAATTAAAAAAATAAATAAAAATTGTCAGAAAGTTTGCATTTACTACCTTTTTTTTATTATCTTTGAAGTTAGAAAAGATAGAAATATCAAAAAAATGAGAGATTTTGGGGTCAATTTCTAATGTAAGAGTGTAATTATCAATATTTTTTACTTAACCTAATTTATAAATGTTTAAAAGAAGATTAAGCATTAAGATGCTTGCACTGCTGGGAGTGATGTTCCTTGCAGTGTGCGTGTCTGCTTTCGCAGGGCTTCGAGATGGGTCCTGGGAAGTGAATCCTGCTTCCTTCCGGTACGACATGAG
>JAIDUH010000004.1 GCA_029060285.1 Muribaculaceae bacterium
TGATAATTAATCCTTAAATTTTATAATATATAGTTGATAATTAATAATTTATAGTTAATAGTTCAGAGTTAATCGTTAATCCTAAGCACTTTCGCCGGCTCCACAGGATTCCCGTCATACCACATCTCCATGAATATGATCCCCGACCCCGTGGCTCCTCCGGTGGCTCCGTGGGCTATCACGCTCCCCCCGTCTACATGTGCGCCCGGCGATACCGCCGGTGTCCCGAGGTGGGAATATCTTGATGCAAAGCCGTTGTCGTGCTGGAGCACTATCGCGCTTCCCCCTTCCGGGGCTGGATTTTGTATTGCGATGACTCTTCCTTCAGCTGCTGCACATATGGGGCTTCCCTTTGGTGTCAAAATACGGGGTTTCAACGGATTTTGAATTTGTTCGGCTATTGTGGCGCCGCTTGCCACTGGGTAAATCCTCAGCTGCTCGGCTGCCAATGGGGCAAGTATGCCTACATTGTATTGCTCCTTGTCTTTCATCCTGGTGATGAATTCTATTTCCCTTGGCGATGAGGGCAACAGCGAGTCTGGGGGTAATTCGTTAGGGGTGGTGACATTTAGAAGGCTGTCGGTAGGTGTGCGGTCTGTATCCAATACCGTGAGTATATTAGTAAGATACAGGCTGTTTATTCGGTAGGCATCCCGGATGGAATCAATTCTCAGCAATCCCTCCTTCGCTTCCGTGCGTTCCCCTTTCTTAAGATAGCCTGGCATCAATGTCCGGATCGGGGTAGCCATTATAAGCAAACTGGTGAAAGCGACAAGAAGAATCACGCATGCGAAGCCTCCTGTCCATAGGATGGCTGGCGACACGCTGACTGCGGCCACTTGCCTTAGCCGTGACTCATCTTCGATAGCTATCCTGTATCTTTTCTTTGCTTTCATCCTTGTTTTTTGGCATCGTTGCGGGTCCTCAAGAGGACTTTCAATGTCGCAAACCCATTTAAACGCGCAAATATAATCAAAATTCCCCAATTATTCAAATCCTGCTCCATCAATCTTCATTTCTTCTCCTGAAAAATATGTTTAATAACATATTATGCAGATTTTTTGGAAAAATTCCAAAAATATTCACAAGATTCTTTGGTGGAATGGTAAAAACGATTTAAATTTGCAATCGAAATCTCTCCAATGTGATAGAAACTGGACATTCAATCTTAAAAATCAATAACCAGAATGAACATCAATGAAATCATGGCTGGCCTTGAGGCCAAGCATCCCGGTGAGAAGGAATTCCTCCAGGCAGTGAAGGAAGTTCTCATGTCAGTAGAAGACGTCTACAATCAGCATCCCGAATATGAAAAGGCTCGCATCATCGAGCGTATGGTTGAGCCGGACCGCATCTTCACTTTCCGCGTGACTTGGGTCGACGACAAGGGTGAAGTGCAGAACAATATAGGCTACCGCGTTCAGTTCAACAACGCTATTGGCCCTTACAAGGGTGGTATCCGTTTCCACGCAAGCGTTAACCTTTCGATTCTTAAATTCCTCGGTTTCGAGCAGACTTTCAAAAATGCCCTCACTACTCTTCCTATGGGTGGCGCTAAGGGTGGTTCTGATTTCTCACCGCGTGGAAAGAGCGATGCTGAAATCATGCGTTTCTGCCAGGCTTTCGTTCTCGAACTTTGGCGCAACCTCGGTCCCGATCGCGACGTTCCGGCTGGTGATATAGGTGTTGGTGGCCGCGAAGTTGGCTACATGTACGGCATGTATAAGAAGCTCGCTCGTGAAAATACAGGTACTTTCACAGGCAAAGGCTTGAGCTTCGGTGGCAGTCGTCTTCGTCCGGAAGCTACAGGTTATGGCGCTATCTACTTCGTGCAGAATGTGCTCAAGAAGATCTGGGGCGAGGAACTTGCCGGCAAGACTATTGCTATCTCCGGTTTCGGCAACGTGGCTTGGGGTGCAGCAAAGAAGGCTACTGCTCTCGGTGCTAAGGTTGTCACTATCTCAGGTCCTGACGGATATGTTTATGATCCGGATGGTCTCAACGATGAGAAGATCGAATATATGCTTGAACTCCGTGCTTCAGGCAACGATGTTGTTGAGCCTTATGTGGAAATGTTCCCCGGCGCTACTTTCTATGCAGGCAAGAAGCCTTGGGAGCAGAAGGTGGACATCGCTCTTCCTTGCGCTACTCAAAACGAGCTTAACGGCGAAGATGCAAAGCAGCTTATAGCTAATGGCGTTCAGCTTTGTGCTGAGGTTTCCAATATGGGATGTACTCCTGAAGCTATCGACGCATTCATCGCCAATAAGACTGTTTACTGCCCCGGTAAGGCTGTTAACGCAGGTGGTGTAGGCGTTTCTGGTCTCGAAATGAGCCAGGATGCAGAGCACCTCCAGTGGAGTGCAGATGAGGTTGACCAGCGTCTCCACACTATGATGAGCGACATCCACGCAGCTTGTGTTGAACACGGCACTCAGCCCGACGGCTACATCAACTACATGAAGGGTGCAAACATCGCCGGCTTCCTCAAGGTTGCCGATGCAATGATGGGCCAAGGTATCATCTAAGATTCATGTGGATTGTGTAGGCGCGGAAGCGCAAATTTATAAAAAAGCCCTGGAGTTTCTTGACTCCGGGGCTTTTTTATTAAAAATACTTGCCAATCTCAAAAAAAAATATTAATTTTGCACTCACAATTACCAGCCACTATAGCTTAGTCGGTAGAGTATCTCATTCGTAACGAGACGGTCGCCGGTTCGAGTCCGGCTAGTGGCTCTAAAAAACTTCGGAATCTCTGATCCCGAAGTTTTTTATTTTCAAGCACAAGATTGTGGTGCGAACGCAGTGAGCACAGGCTCAAATAAATCGAAAAAGAGCATTTTTGTCAATATGAAGCATTTAGCTACTTGATCATTAATCTTTAATCAAGAAATGCTCTCCCGTCTCCTTGACGATATTCTCGTAATATATCTTGTCATATCCTGGCCATTCCGGGGATGCCGGAAGTCCATAGTCATTTCTCTTGAAACTTCCATCCTCGTTCTGCTTCTTCACGTTGCCGTCAAGAAATTTCACCATAAGGAATTCGGCAAGTTGACGATAGCAGTCTGTGGCTTCCTTTGCGATAGATGCGGCCTCCATGTTGACATATGTAGTCAGCTGTCCCATCATTCCGGCATCTGCAAGAGGCAAAAGTTGTTCCTCTGATGCCTTGCGTGAATCTCTATACTTCTCCTCAAGCCCGTTCTGCACCTTGCGGATCTCCGGTATCATCAAATCATAGCGGTTATATGCCTGATTTGCTACCCAATTGTTCATCCAGAAATTGGAGTTCATGTCAAATTCATAGAGATCTCCTACTGTCAACTGCATCGGTACCCTTGTCAATGAGCAATAGAGAGGCATATATACGCAAGTGTTGGTGTCATCTGTGCCAAACCAGAAGATTCCGCCTACTGCATCCGGCAGCCAAGAGCGGCTTTGCGAGATAAAGCTCCATCCCGTCTGCTGGGTAGCCGTAGCACGTTCCATGCAATAAGTCTTGCCATCTACCTCATACGACATCGGACGCCAGCGATACGGTACATGGTTTGGACCGGCTCCTACATCTTGGGTCATGTCAAGCGGTGTCCCCTCGAAATGATCTCGCATGCACATCTGCATGTCCTCAAGCGAAATCTTTCTGTTGGGCACTACATAAAGTGGCATCGGAGTGTCACTCTCTCCTGAGATCCAAGAGTAGTACTTGTCAAGTTCAGGATCAAATTTTCTCATGAAAGCCCAGGCACGTGCATCGCAGCTGCGTCGGGTGGCGGCATCATGCACGCAATAGGCATCAGCAAATGAGAAATCACTGTCTTTCCCCGTAAAATATCCACGTTTGCGGGCAAACTCAATCATGTCTTTCGAGTAGCGCACATTTTTCTTGTCCTTTAAGTCGACTTGCCTGATTCTCGGTTCATTGGCATGAGCGCAGATCGCATCATCCGGAATGCGGACAGCAATCCAGACGGCTCCTTTCTCAGCTCCTTTGCCGATCATGTCCATCACCCAGATCTCATTCTTGTCGGCAATGGTAAATGACTCTCCTTCAGAAGCATATCCGTATTGGGCTACGAGGCTTGTCATGACATCTATGGCTTCCGGAGCTGATTTTGAACGCTCGAGTGCTATTTGTATCAGCGATCCATAGTCTATGATGGCATTCCCGGTGGTATCCATAAGTTCTTCCCGACCTCCCCATGTGGTCTCGCCGATGGCTACCTGATACTGGTTCATGTTTCCCACCACATTATAAGTCTCCTTAGGCTGTGGTATCTCTCCAAGAGGTTTCCCTGTGTCCCACTCCACCACCTTTCTCATGGCTCCGTCCTTATGCACGGCAGCCGGGGTGTGCGAAAGATCTCCATAGAGTGTATGCGAATCCGCAGCATAAGTTATCATCACGCTTCCATCAGTTGTGGCCAGTTTCCCGGCCATGAAATTTGTGCATGCCAAAGCCGAAGCGGCTGATAATGCTATGGCAGCCGTACCAATAAAATTTCTCTTTATCATCAGAATAATACTTATATATCAAAATTCCAATCATCCCAATCATCCCAATTGGCCCAATAAGACTAATCCCCGGATTCCTCAATTCACCTTAATCGAAGTCTTCTTATAAGTATAAGGGAACACTACCGAAATAGTCCTCTGTGTGGCATCATAGCTATATCCATACTGCCGGATAGCCTTTGCCGAAACCATCTTCTCAAGTTTCTGCCCGTCAAGTTCCACTCCCTTAGGATTTGCCACGCCTACGATCTCAAGTGTGATCATCCTCAGTTCCGGCATTCCCTTGTAGCTTCCTTCAGAGTCAATGTTGACATATATCTCATTTCCCTGCTTGGATCCGCTAAAAGTGGTCAGCTGATACTCTCCATCTTCAAGTGAAGTGGGGGAGAGGCGGTTGTCGTCGAAAAGCTGGTAGTTGTTCCATTCTTTTGAAGGAAAGTATTTCACAGTCAAGAGTGTTGGGTTATATTGAGAAGTGTTCTCGATCTTGTGAGGATACTGCGGAATGAAGCTTCCTGCCTTCACGAATAGTGGCAGCGTGTTGAGCGGGGCAGCTACTGTTGCCGTTGTCCCTCCTCTGTATGTCTTGGCTGGATTATTCCAGTCTATCCATTGTCCTGCCGGAAACTCTACTTTCCTGCTTACTGCTCCTTTTTTCATCACAGGTGCCACCAATACGCTTTCTCCCCATAGATATTCATCGCTTATGTCAGCATATTTACTCTTGTCTTCGTTGTCTCCATGGAAGTTGAGGGTTCTCATAAGAGGCATTCCATAAGCTGAGTTTTCATAGGCAAGAGTATAATTATAAGGAAGCCATTCATAGCGCATCCTTATGAACTTCTTGATTATGTCCTCCTGTTTTGGGTAATGATATGGTTCCGGCCTGTCCTGGGCATGAGTCCGCAGTATGGGTGAGAAAGTCCCCGCCTGAACCCACCTCACATAAAGTTCCGGGTCATAAGGCTTTTCCGGGTCAACTGCGAAGCCTCCTACATCATTGCTCATATATCCAAGTCCGGAAAGTCCTGAACTCAGAAGCAGCTTGTTCTGTGCCTGAAGACCGCCCCATGAGCGGGATACGTCTGATGTCCAAGGAAATACGCTATATCTCTGAAGCCCCGTGGTGCCACCGCGCATCATGAGCATCGGTCTCATCTCCGGAAAGTCCTTGCGAAGTCCTTCATAGATCATCTTGCTCCATTCGTTGCCATAGACATTATGGTATTCTTCTGCAGTCTCCCCATTGGCGTGTACTATCTCAAGAGGATGCACTTCTGGTTCTCCAAGGTCGCCCCACCATCCGGAAAGTCCTTCAGCAGTAAGCTGTTTCATCCTGTTCCACATCCATACGCGTGTTGCCGGATTTGATATGTCAAACATTCCTGCGTCTCCTACCCAAGTGGTGACGTCTTTTGTGTTTCCGGAAGCATCTTTGGTAAGCAGTCCCTTGCTTTCCAGAAGAGTATAATTGTCCATGGCTCCGGTCTTGTTGATGTAGGGCTGATGTATTGGCACTACATGGATTCCCTGCGCATTTATGTCGTCGAGCATTTTCTTATGGTCCGGCCATTGCTTCTTGTCCCATTCAAGTCGCCCCATGTCTGTCTCCACTCCATACCAATAGAGGTCGAGCACCATTCCATCTACGGGATAGTCCCTCTGCTTCAGGGAGTCGATGGCTCCATAAGCTTCATTTTGGTTATGATATCCATATTTGGAGGTGATGTATCCTAATGTCCAGAAGGGGGGTAGGGGTTGTCTTCCGGTAAGCTCGGAAAATGAATAGGTTGCCCCCGCAAGTGTGCCATCACCGTTTATGAAATAATAGCTTAGTGGTTTTGATGATATGGTGCGGTATGCTATCGTGTCTTCTCCAAGTGTCAGCCAAGCCTTTGCATAGTCGTCGATGAGCAGTCCGTATCCATTGTCGCTCACGATGTAAGGCATATTGATATTTGTTTGTGAGATTCTCTCATCTCCGTCAGTATATCCATAGTTGGCACGGTTCCACATTGTCAGATCGCTCCCGTTGAGCACCAGGCTGTGTCCTCTCTCCCCGGCTCCATAGAAGTTGTCTCCTTCAGGTGTCAGGAAGGTCAATGTCTGCTCGTCGCCATCTTTCTTCACTCCATTGGCTTCTGAAAGAAGGAGATTGCCATATTGGTCGAAGAATGTCACTTTCCCTGATTTCTTGTCGACATTTACCGTTGTTGTAGGCGATTCTATCACAAAGCGGTCTGCTGTGGCCCATGTGACAATGTCGCTCTTCATCCCTTTGAATACTGCCGCCTGTGTAGTGGCAGGGGTGGCTTCTGAGAGACTTTTCAGCTCGCATATCCTGAATATGTCGTTGCTCAGTGGAATGACTTCTACCACTCCTTTCCCGGTGACGACCCTGTAATTGGAATCTTCCTGCCTCTCCTTATGTGCTGAGAAGGCGGCCACAGCACTTGCCGCAGCCGCCATCACTATGCATATTGATGCTTTTCTCATCTCTAAATATATATTAATCGTCAAAGTCCTTAAGACCCCTAAAGACCTTAAAGCCAATGATCGACTTTACTGTCTTCTGCAATTACAACTCAATATCCCCATCTACGATCACGTGCCATGGCAATCCATTGATTGCAAGGGTTTCTAAGAATGGATCAGGATCGAATTCCTCCACGTTATGCACTCCGGGCTTTACCCATTTGCCGGTGAGGAACATCATGGCTCCTACCATCGCTGGCACGCCTGTGGTGTAGCTTACTGCCTGGGCTCCGGTCTCTTTGTAAGCTTCTTCATGCGAGCAGTTGTTGTAGATGTAATATGTCGATTCCTTGCCCTGCTTGTCGATGCCACGGATTCGGCAACCTATCGAGGTCTCGCCTGTATAGTTCTCTCCAAGCGATCCCGGATCGGGAAGCACTGCCTTTAGGAATTGGATAGGAATGATTTCCTGACCGTTATACATCACCGGGTCGATTCTTGCCATTCCTATGTCTTGGATCACTCGCAGATGTGTCAGGTATTCTTGTCCGAAGGTCATCCAGAAGCGTGCGCGCTTGATGGTTGGGAAGTTCTGCACAAGGCTTTCAAGTTCCTCGTGATAGAGCAAGTAGCTCTCTCGCTCTCCGATGTTCGGATAGTTAAGTGGCTGATGGATTTCAAGGTTTTCTGTTTCTACCCATTTGCCGTCTTCCCAATATTTGCCTTTCTGGGTGATTTCGCGGATGTTGATTTCTGGATTGAAGTTGGTGGCGAAGGCTTTCCCGTGATTGCCGGCGTTGCAATCCACGATGTCGAGGTAGTGCATCTCCTTGAAATGATGCTTGGCTGCATAAGCTGTGAAGACTGCGCTTACTCCCGGGTCAAAACCGCATCCGAGGATTGCCGTAAGCCCTGCATCCTCAAATCTCTTGCGGTAAGCCCACTGCCAGCTGTATTCAAAGTGAGCTTCATCTTTTGGCTCATAGTTGGCGGTGTCAAGATAATTCACTCCACATTTCAGGCATGCCTCCATGATGGTAAGGTCCTGGTAGGGGAGGGCTACATTGATGCAGATGTCTGGTTTATGACGGTTGAAAAGTTCTACGATCTGATCCACTTCGTCAGCATCTACGCTGTCTGTGGTGATGTTGGGTGCTCCGATCTTGGCTGCAAGAGCGTCGCATTTCGATTTCGTACGAGAGGCAATGACTATCTCATTGAATACCTCGGGATGCTGTGCGCACTTGTGTGCCACTACTGTGCCGACGCCTCCGGCGCCGATAATAACGACTTTTCCCATTCCTTGTTATATTCTTATGTTTTTTTCGTATTCGTCAATATCAATCTGCAAAGATAATAAAAAATGGGCGGAAAAATGACATTTCCGCCCATTTTTTTTCTCAACTGTCAATATTCCATCTTCCAGGCGAACTGAGACTCTGCGTCTTCGTGCTCTCAGCGTGAGATCTTTCTCCTCATCTCCCGACAATGATCAAAGGACTCTCTTTCTCCATTCCTATATATTGGAATCCGGGATTTTCTTTCTTGAATGTAGTCAGCACATTCCCCAGTGAGTCAAGGTAGGTGGCGCTTCCGGCTATTATGTAATATGAGTTTTTCCCGTCGGTCGCTATCACCGGCTTCAGACTTCCTTTTTCCTTTAGGTCAGAAAGCATGGAGTTGGCATTTGTGGTCATCTTTAGCATGGCTACAGCCAGTCTATACGGACCCGATTGCGGCCAGATCGCTCCTTCTGTTGGTTTGAGAAACATGTGCTGCACCTGTAGCGAATCTCCTGCGATGACTCTCCAGTTGGTAGACTCTTGGCTCAGGAGCTTATGTCCCCCTGTCAGCAGATCTTCATCTGGATCCACTTGCTCCCGTTTGCTTTTGGCTGCATCATAAGCCTGCTTATATCCTTTCTCTGTGGGTTTGCATGAATAAAACATTCCCAAAAGCACCGCAATCATTAAAATATTGATAATCTTCTTCATGTTTTTTCATGTTGGTCTTTCATTGCTTTGTTAATATCCGGGTGGAACGCTTGGGTAGGGCAAATGTTTTGTCCCCGTCCCTCAAGATGACAGTCTCTCCGCTGAGGATATCCTTATATTTGTCTCCTTCATTGATAATCTCCGCGTATCGGCTCATATCAAGGTCGAGGTCTTCATCTTTCCCGTTCAGAATGACGATCACTTCCTCCGGCCCGAATTTCCTCCTGTAGAGATATACTCCATTAGTCGGCATGAAATGCTTCATGTCTCCCTTGCCTATGGCTTCTGATGTCTTTCTCCAGCTGTTGATGGTCGCTATAAAGTCATAAGCCTCATTCTGCAGCTCACTTCTTCCCGATGCTTCGAACTGATTTTCTGGGTCGCCGGCAAATCCTCCCGGAACGTCTCGTCTGACGTATCCGTCCGATCCTTCCTTGCTGCCGTTCATCAGCAATTCTGTGCCATAATATAGCTGTGGTATTCCCGGCACGGTCAGGAGCATCGCTATTGCCTGCTTCCACGCATCAAGGTTTTCCGGCATTTCGAGTATGAATCGGTCTGTATCGTGGTTGTCAAGAAATCTTAGCACGTTCATTGGATTTGCATACACATAGTCCAGTGCGAAGTGGTCATACAGTTCATTTATCCCGTTCCATGATTGAGAATCCACCTTGAATGGCTTAAGGTCTGCACATAATATGCTCAGCGGAAAATCCATCACTACCGGTAGCCTGGTGTCTATGCCCATAGAGGCTGCGATGGCAGAACCGGTCTGCCAGAATTGTTCCCCGGCAGGACTCCCATACCAGCATTCACCCACGATATTGAATCCCGGATATTCTGCCATTACCGCATCTATCCATTCTCCCATCTTCTCGCGGTCTGCATAGGGGTATGTGTCCATGCGGATTCCGTCTATCTGGGCATCTTCAATCCAGAATATTGAGTTCTGGATCAGGTATTTCATCAGGTGAGGATTCTTCTGGTTCAAGTCTGGCATCGACTTAACAAACCATCCGTTTACTGTCAGGTCCTTGTCATATTCGGAGGCATAAGGGTCCGTTATGGTTGAGAGTCGGTAGTTGGTCTGCTGAAAGTCTTCTTGATGGTTAAACCAGTCACTGGCAGGCGGGTCCAGAGCCCAGGGATGGTGGCTGCCGGAGTGATTGAATATCATGTCCATCACCATCTTGATTCCTTTGTCATGCAGCGTTTCAGTGAGTGCTGCATACTCCTCATTGGTGCCGAATCTTGGGTCTACGCGGTAGTAATCCGTTGTGGCGTATCCATGATAACTTCCACCTGGCATATCATTTTCAAGCACGGGGTTGAGCCATACGGCTGTCACTCCAAGGGAGTCGATGAAATCTATGTGATCAGCTATCCCTTTGAGGTCGCCTCCATGCCGTGCATTAGGATTCTCTCTGTTGTCTGCTGCGATATTTTTCAGCGTCTTGGCTTCAGGATGATTCTCACCTCCGGATGCAAACCTGTCCGGCATGATCATATATAGCACGTCTGCAGCAGAAAAACCTTGCGCTCCTTTCATCTGCTTGCGGGCTTTCAGCTCGAAATCGCGGGTGATGGTCTTCTTCCCCGCTTGCCATTTCAATTTCAGAGTGCCCGGTTTAGCCTCCGGAGATATATTAAGGTAAATATATTGCCAGTTGGGACTCCCGTCAAGCCGTGCCACTGAATCGACGCTCACCCCGGCATAATCCAAAGAGAATTTTGCATCCCTGATGTCAGTGCCATGTATCTGCAGCTGAAGTGTCGTGTCATGCATCCCGGTCCACCAATATGGAGGGTCTACCTTATCTACAGAAATGGCTGCCACAGCCTGTCCGGCCATGGCAGCACACAAAAATAATGCTTTATGTCTTTTCATAATAATTGTATCAAAAAGTCATCCCCAAATCCCAAGAGCCCCTAAGCTCCCAAAGAATCCCTAAATCCCTTAGAGCCCCTAAGCTTCCTTAAAGCCCTTAAATCCCAAGAGCCCCTAAGCTCCCTTAGTCAATCTGAATGATGACAAACGGCGATCTCTCCCAGAATGCCTTGGAGTTAAGTATCTTTACACTCTGCGTGCCGTTGGCATTGTCAAGGATTTCATAGCTGTCTTTAGGTACATTTCCCCAGATCTTCACTTTCTTGCCTCCGGTGTTGATGACGCTGAGTGTGCGTTTGTCGCCTGCGGTGAAGTAATTCTCGTTGAAATCACCCTGGAGCACCTTTGTAGCTCCCAAGAACTTTTTGTCGAGCAGTCCGTTCTGTTTTAGCTCCTTATTGGTGCCGATTGCATAATATACTCGGTTGGCAAGGTTTTCGGCTGCTGTGGCTTCAGCTTGCGCTTTCTCGCGGGCTTCAGTTTCTTCACGAAGGTCTGCCTGTCCTTTGATCACTTGCTCGTTGAGCTGGAGTATTTCTGCATTGGCAGCCTCGAGCTTTATGTTAAGGTCGGCAATCTTCTCTTCCTGCTTGTCGATTCTTGCCTGAAGATCGGAGATAGTCTTCTTAAGAACTGAGTTGTCGCCATTGCTCTTGTCAAGTTTTGCCTGCATCTGGGCAAGAAGTTCGCGGTTTTTCTGCAGACGCTCCTTGATGCTTTCAAGATTCTGGCGCACTTCGGCTCTTCTGTCGAATTTCTCGCCCCCTTTGTCCAGGCTGTAAAGAAGACCTTCTTGCGTATTGATGGAGTCGAGACCATCGTAGATGTCTCCCATCAGGAGTAATAGGGAGTCATTGAACGACGAAGCCTGCTCATATTGTACAGTCACGATTTCAAGTGAGTCCGAAGCGCTCTTGCCCTTCTCTCCGCTACAAGCTGACAGCAATACTGCCCCGATAGCGCATAGTGGAATTAATTTCTTCATAGCCATTATAATTTAAAGTTTTATTTCAATTCTAATAGTTAATAACTCATAGTTGATCGTTAATCGTTAATCGTTAATCGTTGATCATTGATCGTTAATCGTTAATCGTTAATCGTTAATCGTTAACAATCAACTTTCCGCGCCTTTGAGTACTATAACAATCTCCCCCCTCGGAGTGTTCACTGTGAAATATTCGCTGAGCTCTTTCAAAGTCCCTGAATGGAAGGTCTCAAACTTTTTCGATATCTCCCTTGCCACGCATGCTTCCCTGTCTTCTCCGAATGTCTCGCAAAGTTGCCTTAGGGTGCGTGGCAATCTCACCGGACTTTCGTATATTATGACGGTCCTCGGGTCTTCCGAAAGCTGGGCAAGCCTTGTGGCGCGACCCTTTTTCAATGGCAGGAATCCTTCAAATACAAATCTGTCGCAAGGCAAGCCGCTCCCTACAAGTGCCGGCACAAATGCTGTTGCGCCGGGTAGCACTGTGACCTCGATTCCCGCTTTCCTGCATTCTCTAACAAGCATGAACCCGGGGTCTGAGATGCCGGGTGTCCCCGCGTCGGAGATAAGGGCGATGTCTTCACCTCCTTCGATCCTCTCTGTCAAATGCTTCACTGTGGAATGCTCATTATATTTATGATGGCTCTGCATGGGGGTGTGGATGTCGAAATGCTTTAGGAGCACGCTGCTGGTGCGCGTGTCTTCAGCAAGGATTAAATCTGCGTTTTTCAGCGTCTCGACCGCCCTGAAAGTCATATCATCCAAATTCCCCACGGGCGTAGGCACGATATACAGCATAATTTATATTTTTAATTTGATTATCTCCATGAATGATGCTACTTCCGGTTTCTCACGGTCCCATTCTAATTCATTGTAAAAATAATCTTCTGCTACTGAATAGTCGCCTATCCCCTCAATATGCTCGAGAGTGGAGTCAAACATTTTCATGTTCCCGTTGAAAAGCTCGCGTGAATATAGAAACCTGTCATTGAGTGAGAATGCCGATTTAAGGCTGCTTTGTTTCCTGGTAGAGGGACGCTCCTTGATTTCTTCCTCGTTTTTCTTGATTTCAATATCCGGTGTTTCTACATGAATGTCCAATTCATGCTCTTCTCTTCCTTCTTCTAATAAGATATCTTCATCTTCAATTATATGAATTATAGTTTCCCCGTCTTCTTCCTGAATTTCTTCAGTTGATTCTTCGTCTTCTTCAAATGAAAGCAAGATATCATCTTCTTCATCTATTTCTTCATTTATTCCCTCATTTGAAGTTGCTTCTGGTTTAGCCAATTCCTGTTCCGATGGGCTTTCTTCATTCTTTTCTTCTTCAGGTGAAGCCTCCGGGTTAGGAACTGCTTCTATTTCTTCTATTTCTTCCTCTACGTCTTCTTCCTCCACTTCTGCAAGCTCTTCATGGTCCTTGTTTTCAGTGGTTTCTTCCGTGAGCTTTTCTGTCATGTCGATCAGTGTTGGCATGCTCCCGTTTTTTGATTCCGGGTTGCCTTTGATCTCGTTCCCTGAATTGTCTATGACGATCAGGGTAGCTTCCGAAGTCCCGGTCTCTTTGCCCGGCTCTTGATTTGAAACCGTCGGGGTCTGCTCCTCATCTGTCGTTGTCAATTCATGGTTAGGGATTTGATTCTCCAAACTTTGCGTAGCATTCGCAAGCTCTTTTGCCTTGCGGTTAAGCAGCGCATATGTCTCCGGCTGAGGTTTCCCGTCTCGGATGATTCTCAAAAGACCCTCTATTTCGATGGCCTTCTCCAGCATGCTTGTCACCATATGATTATTGTCTTTCAAATTTGCGCAAATGAAAAATACTATACTTTAATAACAACTTCCACCTAATTTGTTATAAAAATAAGTAATATAAATCTTGCATAGTAAAAATATGCATTGTGAATTATGAATTTTGATTTTTTTTGAATTATGGATGCTAAGAAAATAATCCCTCCCTCCGAACTGATAATCAACGAAGACGGTTCTGTCTTCCATATACATCTCCGTCCCGACCAGCTCCGGGATAATATCCTGCTTGTCGGCGACCCTGGGCGCGTCTCTATGGTGGCTGAGATGTTCGATTCAATCGATTATGATATTCAATCACGTGAATTTCATGCTATTGCCGGAAAATATAAGGGAAAGGAAGTGATGTGCATTTCTCATGGCATTGGTTCTGACAATATTGAGATTGTTGTCACTGAGCTTGACGCCCTTGCCAACATCGATTTCAAGACTCGCGAGGTGAAGCCCGGACATCGCACTCTCAATATGGTGCGTGTAGGCACTTCCGGCTCGCTTCAGCCTGATCTTCATATCGGCGACTATGTGATCGCTGAAAAGGCGACCGGCACTGATGGCATTCTCAATTATTATGCCATGCGCGATGAGGTTTGCGATCTCGATTTCCAGAGAGCCTTCATGTGCCATACTGGCTGGCTTCCCACCTGGGCTGCCCCCTATACTGTAGATGCCGATCCCTCTCTTGTAGAGCGTATAGGTCGCGACGACATGGTGCGTGGTTGCACTATATCGGCGGTAGGTTTCTATGCCCCTCAGGGCAGGCAGGTACGTCTCGCGCTTGCTGATCCGGATCTGAATGAGAAAATTGAAAGTTTTAGATTCAATGGACGTCCGGTGACAAACTTCGAGATGGAATCCGGTTGTCTTCAGGGTATGGCAAAGATGCTTGGCCATCGAGCCATGACCGTCTGCTGCATCATAGCTGAACGCACGGCGACAAAAGCTAACACCGACTATAAGCCCCGTGTCCGTCAGCTCCTCGAGACCGTCCTCGACCGCTTCTGACCATGGAATGGAGTCTTTCCGGCCTACCTGAAAAGTATGTGATTATTCTTCGATGAAAACGAAGAAAACGATGAAAACGAAGAAAACGATGAAAACGAAGACAACGATGAAAACGAAGAAAACGATGAAAACGAAGAAAACTCTATTCAAAAATGCAAAAAATCCCTAAAATATTTGCATATCCAAAAATAATTGACTAATTTTGCACTCGCTTCAAGGCAGTATCGTCCTGCCTGCTGCATATGATTGCCTTATGGTGTAATGGTAGCACACCAGATTTTGGTTCTGTTTGTCCAAGTTCGAATC
>JAIDUH010000040.1 GCA_029060285.1 Muribaculaceae bacterium
CCAATATATTTCATAGTCATATTCTCATTAGTAGCTACAAAATTACTAATTTTTTTCTTGTTATCGCCACTTATCCATAAAAATTTTAATAAACGAGGCGATTCTTATTAAGAATCGCCTCGTCATGCTTTATAGTAAAAAAAGTATTAACGAACAACTTTCTTTTCTCCGTTGATAATATATATGCCCGGAGCCGTAGCACTCTTTAGCTTGCGACCGGCAAGATCGTATATACTCATTTCCTCAGAAGAAGTTCGAACTGTATTGACGGCTCCTGCGGCCTTAAGGTCAAAGATATAAGCAATTCCATCATCCATACCATCCCAAATGTTTTCTACAGAAAGAGAGACGATAGAGAAATCAGGAGTAGCAGTGGCACGACCAGTCAAAACATCGTCAGTATAAATGAGATCGTAATTTCCGGTTTTTTCATCGAATACTTCTTTCTCATATTGGTAAATCATGTTCTCTTTGATCCATGAAGCATATTCGGGAACTTTCGAGTTCATCCAATTGACGATATCAATGACATTTTCATCTTGAAGAATGTATGAATTGCTTGCAGTTCCAGCTGAAGTTGTGCCGATGCCTATCCCATTATTGGCGATATAATATATGTTAAGATCTCCGTCTTTATCATATTTGCTAATTTTGTCGCAAGTCAGATCTAACAACCACACAGAATTTTCTATTGAGGGAAATCCTGTCAATGGATCTCTTTCTCCAGTGACTTCAACGGTGCATCCGATAGTCTTACCGTCAGGCGAGATACGCACCTGATTGAATGCATAAGAAGGAGATGTTTCTATAATAGAGAATATAAAATCTGCCCATGCTTCAAACTTCTTATTGTAAGCAATGGCTTTTTCATTGTATATATCCGCAGCCTCATTGTAGGCTGCAATTTCTTCCGGTGTCATGAATTCCCAATATTCCGGACATGGAATTTGATATCCTGAGCTGACATATTCATTGTAGACTATATTGTAAGCCTCGATTTCTTCAGAAGTCATGAAAGACTCGAACTGGGGCATAGCAGGACCTTCCCCCGGATATGGGACAATTTCCAATTTGTCCGGATTGATGAGATATTCATATGGTATGTCATAGCTCCACTCACCATTTTCATTCTCTTTATATATTATTGGATAATTCAAGATGCCTTGAGCATCGCGGATCTGACCTACAATGACCTTTCCATCAGCAGATATATCAATAGCGGTAATATACTGAGGCACGCGGTCGGCATAATCAAGATCCGGATGAGGAAGCAAGACTGGTTTTCCATAACCGTTGCCCTCTGCATTCCACACGCAAGGAATTACCATTAAAACATCGTCGTCATTACCCATGCCGGAAATTCTTAAATTTCCACATATGCGACTGCCATCAGCACTTATACCCTGAGCATGGTTTGAGGTCAGCGCATTGGAGGGATGCTGAAGACTGTGCCATTCTCCGTCTTTCCAATATAGAGCATTCGGATTATTAGGAGTGGAAGCCACAACAACTCCATTGTCGCTGACACAATTTCCGTCACCGGAATAATACTCCTCATAATCTGATTCATTGTATTGTGAATTTTCGTTGTCGGGCGAGAGCTCTAATATACGAAGCCCCGTCGAACCTTGAGAGACAGCAAACTTACCATTGGGAGAGATAGCTTTTATTGCAGCATTTTCAATCATCATCGGTTCCGATTGTTCGGCATAGCCGGAGAGGTTGATAGCTGTCAAACCAAAAAGTAAAATTAGTTTCTTCATTTATGAAAAAGTTTAGTTAAAGATTGAATTGTCACTTCGAGCACCTTTGTTTATTTAGAATCTTCATCTTCATATCAAGAATAAAGCAAAAAAATTCGAATGAGACACAAGAATGCTACAAAATTACAAAAATTTTCTAATTTTACAATATCCAAAAGAGATTTTTTTTTTAAATTTGCATATGAATTTATCAAAAACTAAAATTAATCTATATTGTAGACTCAACTCCCGCAAGCAACGGGAGAAACTCGGTTTGTTCATAGCCGAGGGTCTGAAATGCGTGAACGATACCATTAACTTCTTCACTCCGGAAGCTATAATAATCAATAAAGAAGACAAAGGGGCAAATGAAAGATATATAGGATATCCTGTCTACACTGTCTCAGAAGCTGATATGAAGAGCCTCTCCCAGTTTCAGTCACTTCCTTCAGTAATAGCTGTTTATAGAATGCCTAAATCTATAGAATTCTCAAGTAAAGACTTCGAATCAGGGATTACCCTAATGCTCGACGGAATACAGGATCCCGGCAATCTCGGCACTATACTTAGGATCGCTTCTTGGTTTGGAGTAGCAAGAGTCATACTTGGTTCAGGATGTGCTGATCCTTTTAATCCGAAAGCTGTGCAGGCCTCGATGGGAGCAATTGGAATGGTGCGATTCACACAGGAAGATCTACTTCCGATAATAGAAAAGAATCCTGAAATACCGGTATGCGGAACATTGCTTGACGGGACCGATATCTACACCAC
>JAIDUH010000041.1 GCA_029060285.1 Muribaculaceae bacterium
ATGCCTACAAAAATCTTCAATCCCCTCGCCGGCAAGAACTCTCCCGGCCCCAGATTCCGATTCCGCGTGCGTTCCATAGCCCACCAAAGCCTCTATCTCCCCGAGACAATGGAAAATCTCCCCCAAATACGTCAACTCATAGATGGAGTCTCGCCGCTTGTCGTCTTCAATTGCAATGACATCAAGACCGCGCGCCATGCTTTCTACGAGTTGCGCAAGAAGTATGATTTCCCTTACTGGGCTGCTCTCGATTATCTGATTCCAGATAAAAATAAAACCTCAAATCTGGTGACGCTTCACCTTAACGGCATTCAGCGTTACTTGGCGGCAGTGTTCACGATGAGGGCGAATGCCGGCCTCCACGGCAAGTACATTATTTCCAAGACTGTGCCAAGAAGTGGACTCACTACTCTTGTGCAGGCATATATACTTTGGCTTCAGCTCTATCACCATTCACATCATTCCATCACTTGTACTCATTCACCGGATATGATGGATACGTTGAAGACATCTGTAGCCCGTTGTTTACATAGAAAGGGAGGAGGAAATATCGTCTTTGTTACAGATACTGCAAATGCTTTTTTCCAATCTGTCTATATCCCACATTATTTAGATGGGTGTCGAAGCAGCTATGTTCATCTCGCCGACATGTCCAAGTGGAGTGTCAATTGCGGGGAGGATTCCGATCATATATACTTCAATGCTTTATGTGGCTGGTCCGGAACCCCGGCATCCTTATTTGTTCTCGAAGGAGACTATCCTTCCCCTGTATCTTTCTCCAACCCCTTCTTCCTCAACAAGCTCCTGCTATCATCCGATCCCAACGTCCCCTCCGAATTCCTCCACATAAAGCTCCCATAATCTTCCGTTTTGTACCAAATCCCCTCAGCGCCGCAGCTTCGTCTCCGGGTGAAATGCGAAGCCGTCTCCGCTGCAAGCTTTTGCTTGCCCCAATCCCCTCAGCGTAGCAGGTTTGTCGAAGGTGAAAGCTTTGCGAGCTCCGGCCGATGCGAAGCAGCCCGCAATCATTGCGAGCTTGCCAAAACCGAGTCGCGAAGCTCTTAAGATCTTGAAACTCTGCCCCTTTGCGCCTTTGCGTGATGATAAAATTACCTTTCTGCGCCACTTCTGCCAGTTCTCCTACAATCGAACTTGAAAGAAAAAAGTTCTGTGCCTATATATCTCCATTTCACACAAGCCCTCCCAAAAAGTATAATCCAGCTTTTGAAATCCATAATTCAATTGTTCTAATTGTAATAAAATTGGAATAAAGATAATATGACTGCCCAAATTCGTGCAGTCATATTGAATTGTTAAAGATTTTTTAACATTAAATATTTCATTAATCTTTTTTTCCTCCTTAATTTCGCACCTGGAAACCCAATCAAAGCATTTCCTCACGATGGTCGTGGGCACACACACCGTCCAACATCGTGCTATAGCCAGAACTGCCGTCAACTTCGCTGAAAACGACGACATCGTCGACAACGATGAAAACGGCTCTCCGAGCCATAGAAAGAGAACAATGACATCCTGCCACCCCCCGCCGTTGCACCGACAAATGCATCCGCGATGCCAATGCGCCGGTATTGAGGTTCATCAAGCCCTCTGGCACATGCCATCGCAATGCATATATGCATCCCGAGCGTCCATGCCTGCAGTATTGAGGTTCTTCGAGCCCTCTGCAGTCATGCCTGTTCCCGCTGCATCCGTCAGACCTATGGGAGGGCGGTCTCCCGACCGCCCCGTGTCGTCCCGATTCGCCCGAAGCGATAAGCCGGCATCATAGTCCGATACGTCGAAAGTGTTGATTCATAATGACCTCTTCACACTTGCAGTAAATACTTATCTGTCTTTTACATCGTGATGATTATGAATTATGCATTGTGCATTGTCCAAAAGAGTATCGACCCTGACGGCCGCGACAAGACCGTATTCGCCGCCCTATACTCTCCCCGCCACAGGTGGAGGGGCATATTCTCACGCCATCTTTATCATGCGCATCAAATCGACGACAAAGTCGACAACGATGACAGCGATGAAAACGACGACAACGATGAAAACTGACCACATTCCTACATACCAAACGCGTAGTTCCGATATCCACAATACCGGAACTACGCGTTTTTCATTGAAGTTTAAACAACTTCATTGGTTCATCACCTCTCATTACACCAACGTAAGATATTTTTGATGAAATTAAAGAAGCTCTCAAATGTTAGTCATGGTGATAAGGTTCTCCTTTAAGGATAGTCATAGCGCGATATACCTGTTCTGTAAAAAAAAGTCGTATCATTTCGTGACTGAAGGTCATTTTGGAAAATGAAAGCAGTGAATTGGCTCTGGAGTATACATTTGGTGAGAATCCATATGGCCCTCCTATGATAAACACCATTCTTTTCTTTCCCCCAAGCATTCCTTTTTGAATAAAGTCGGAAAATCCCCTCGAACTGAGCATTTCTCCGCGCTCGTCGAGGAGAATTACATGGTCAGAACCTGACAGTTCATTGAGAATCAGTTTCCCTTCCTCTTCTTTCTGCTGACTCTCTGTCAGCTTTTTGGAGTTCTTGATGTCAGGGAGGCTTTTGATGGAGAATGGCACGTATCTCTTTAGACGCTTGCAGTATTCGTCTATTCCAGTCTGGATGTAGCCGGTAGTCGTTTTTCCAACAGTTATTAGAAGTATATCCATTTTTTTTATTATCTTTGCATCATGGAATCCATTCATGTGGAATCCGGAAATATTCATTTGCAAAATTAGCGAAGTTTTTTGAATTATGAAAACTAAAGACGAACTTATAGATGCTCTACTCGATCTTGCCTTTGCCGAAGACATAGGCGATGGCGACCATACTACATTATCCACCATTCCTGCTGATGCGATGGGCAGATCTAAACTCCTGATTAAGGAAAAAGGGATTCTCGCAGGTGTGGAGATAGCGCAAAAAGTGCTTCATAAAGTGGATCCTTCCATTAAGATTGATGTGAAAATTAAAGACGGTGCCGAAGTCAATCCCGGCGACATCGCTTTCACAGCCGAAGGTCCTGTAAGAAGTCTTCTCGTGGCTGAGCGTACGATGCTGAATATTATGCAGCGAATGAGTGGGGTTGCGACTATGACTCGCAAATATCAAGACCAACTCAAGGGGCTTAATACTCGCGTCCTTGATACGCGTAAGACTACTCCGGGGATGCGTATGCTCGAGAAAGAGGCTGTCAAAATAGGGGGGGGGACCAACCATCGCATCGGCCTTTTCGACATGATCCTTATTAAAGACAATCATGAAGATTTTGCCGGAGGCATTGAGCAAGCCGTAAAGAGAGCTAAGGAATATTGCAGCAAGCATGGAAAAGAAGATCTTAAGATAGAAGTTGAGTGTCGGTCGCTCGATGATATTCGAAAGGTGCTTGAGATTGGAGGAGTCGACAGGATAATGTTTGATAATTTCACTCCTGAACTTACTCGTGAAGCCGTTGCTCTTGTCGATGGGAGAGTGGAGACTGAATCTTCCGGAGGCATCACATTCGATACTCTCCGCGACTATGGAGAGACTGGAGTCGACTTCATATCAGTTGGTGCACTCACTCATAGTGTCAAAGGTCTTGATATGTCTTTCAAGGCATTTTGAAATTTTCTTATATGGCGGATAAGAGTCTCGAAAAAAAGAAGTTTGAAGCATTGAAATGGGGTAAACAGGCAGAAAACATTGTCTGCGACTACCTCATTTCTAAAGGCTATACTGTCAGAGAAAGAAACTGGCGTCCAAAGACTTCAAAAAGTGAAATAGATCTTATCGCACAAAAAGAAGATACACTGATCTTTGTAGAAGTCAAGGCTCGCTCTGATAAAGATCAGGATCCGGCCGAAGCTATGACGGCGGAAAAGATTAGGAATGTGGTAAGAGGAGCAAACTCATACCTCATGAAACAAGAGTACGATTATTATTATCGCTTTGATGTGGCAACAGTAAATGGCAATGCTGAAGATTATAAACTCGACTATCTTGAGGATGCTTTTCTTCCCCCTCTCCGCACTCGTTGATTGAAAGTAGCGAGCTTCCTCCGAATGCGTCCCGCTGAGTCTGATTTAGTAGCAGAGCATTCTCCGGAGCGTCCCATTGAGTCTGATTTAGTAGCGGAGCATTCTCCGAATGCGTCCCGCTGAGTCTAATTTAGTAGCAGAGCATTCTCCGAATGCGTCCCATTGAGTCTATTAGAGTAGCAAGCATTTTCCGAATGCGTTCAGGCGAGTAATTAGTATTTTTCATGAGCAAAACAATATCAAAATTCCAGTTTAAGCAATTCTCTGTCAGTCATCACCGCAGCTCCATGAAAGTTGGTGTCGACGGGGTGCTGATAGGTTGCTGGACCAGCACACAAGATGCAAGGCGCATCCTTGATGTGGGCACCGGTTGCGGACTGATTGCACTCATTTTGGCACAGCGTGCTCCTGCTGCTTCGATTGATGCTATAGATATTGACGCTCCATCCATAGAAGAAGCTTCAGAAAATATTTCAGCTTCGCCATGGAGTGAGCGATTGAATGCGGTGTTATGCAAATATTCGGATGCTTTGTCTTTATTGAAAGGAGAAGAAGACCGTTATGACCTTATTGTATCGAATCCTCCATATTTCAATTCAGGTGTTACAAAGACGGTCACTGCAAGGGAAAAAGCACGTCATCAAGGAGAACTCTCGCCGTTTTCGCTTCTCAACGGTGCCAAAAGACTATTGAAAAATGGAGGAAGCGTTGCCATGGTGGTGCCGGCAGAAATGTCGTTGTCCATTGAAGAAGAAGCTGCTGCGCTCGGTTTCGGTTTGGCGAGAAGATGTCTTGTTAGGGGTCATGATGAGTCTCCATATAAAAGGTCGCTTCTTCAGTGGAGATTCGGAAGTGATGTTGAGAAGAAAAGGATGGTGGCTGAGGAATTCCTTACGCTTGAGACTTCTTCTGGAGGTCCGACAAATGAATACAGGGCCCTTTGTAAAGATTTCTATCTCAAATTCTGAACTTATGTCACAGGCTCTTAAACCAATTGATGAATTAGTTGTCTTAATAATATAAAAACTAACACAATCGCGCTATGAAATTAAAAAATCTACTCCTTTTGGCTTTTGGGCTCGGTCTGGCAGCCCCTGCAGCAGTTTATGCTGACGATTATGTTGACGATATATACTTCAATCCCAAGAAAGATAAGAACGTAGGGGCTAAAAAGAAAAACCCCAATTATATCGAGAATTTCAGTGATATGGATGTTGATGCCTACAACCTTCGCGGTCAGTACTACACAACTCCTATAGATACAATCGGAGCAAGAGTAAGCTCTGACGAGGATTTCGTATATACTCAGCAGATCCAGAAGTATTATAATCCCACTATAGTTCTCGACAATTCCCAATTACTTGCCGATGTTCTCGAGAACTCATACGGTAATGTGGAAATTGTATATAATGGCATCACACCGGCATTCCTGCCTACTTATAGATATGGTTGGCCATACTATAGCTACTATGATCCCTGGTATTGGAACGTAGGTTTCGGAGGTTGGAGCATTGGTGGATGGTATGATCCCTGGTATTGGGGACCGTCATGGTCATGGTCATGGGGCTGGGGGCCGTCTTGGAGTTGGGGCCCATCATGGTCATGGGGTTGGGGAGGCCCTGCTTGGAGTCCCGGTCCATCATGGGGATGGGGAGGTCCTAACGGGTCTTGGAATCCAGGAGGCAACCGCCCTGTCAATCCGGGTATTGGCTGGGCTGGCAATCACCGTCATCCCGGAAGCAACCGTCCGGCAGCTAATATGCCGGGCAATAACCGTCCATCTTCTGGTTCACAATGGAGCATAGGCGGTAATCACCGTGGTTCTTACGGAAATGCCGGTATTAACTCCAACAAGCAGAACGCCTCGACTACAGGCAATAACCAAGGATATACAATCGGAAACAACGGACATCGCTACAGAGGTACTGGATCGGTAAATAACGGTACTACCACCAACAACCGCAATACCGGCAATTCTCGTGGCAATTCGTATAACAGTAATTCTAATAATAACCGTAACAACAGCTACAATAACTCCAGAGGGAATTCAAACAATTCAACACGTAACTCCGGCAGCTATAACTCAGGTCGGTCGAGCGGTAACGGTTCGTTTGGAGGTGGTAGCTTCGGAGGTGGTAGAAGTAGCGGTGGCGGCGGAGGTCGCGGTGGCCGCAGGTAATCAATTTAATAATGATCAAGATGAAAAAGATATATTTCTTAGCGGCTTCGATGGCTTTGCCATTCATGGCTGACGCACAGAGCGCCATTGATGGCTTCAGGTTTTCGCAACCTGACATGAAGGGTACTGCACGATATATGAGTATGGGGGGTGCATTCGGCGCTCTTGGTGGTGACTTGAGTTCAATTTCCACTAATCCTGCCGGCATCGGGGTTTACCGGCGTAATGAGATTGGTTTCACGATGGACGTCGATATTCAAAATGCCACGTCGCAGGCTCAAGGCTTTTCGAATAGTCAGAACCAAACGAAAGTCCTGATCAATAATATAGGTGGGGTGGCAAGTTGGAATCTCGCGAATCCGACAATGCCTAACATCAATGTGGGATTCACTTACAATCGTGGGACGTCTTTCAATGGGCATTATGCTGGAAGCATTCCGACTCTCAGCAATTCATTGACCAATTATATCGCAGGAGTCACAAATAATGAAGGAGCTACCGTCGCTGATGTCGAGACTCTGTTTGATTCCGATGGATATTTGACATTTGATCCGTATAATCCTAATGATGGAGGCTATGCAGCCCCCTGGCTTTCTATTCTTGGCTATGACAGTTATTTCATAACGCCTACCGGAGATGATGACCAACCGGACTGGATTGGACAATGGGGTTCTACAACCACAGGTTCAGGTGCTTTTGATGTTCTGACATCCGGCGGAGTTAATGAATATAATATTGCCATAGGTGGAAATATAGCTAATAAGCTATTCTGGGGAGTAGATTTCGGGATAGTTGATTTGACATATAATATGACTTCAATGTGGGGTGAGAATCTTCAGAATGCTGTTGTGAATAATCCGGAGGGAACAGAAAACAGTTCAGCGGTCTGGACTTTGAAAAACTCCTATAATGCAAATGGCACCGGATTCAACGTGAAAGTAGGATTCATTTATCGTCCAATTCAAGAGCTTCGCCTTGGAGTGTCTTTCGCTTCGCCTACATGGTATTCCATCAATGAAAGCTACATAGCTTCCACTAATTTTAATTATAGCGTCAACATTCCGGGTCTTCAGCAAAACAATGCGGTGACCAATGACGGACAATGGGGTCTCAATTCATATAATTTCCGGACACCATGGAAACTCACTGTCAGTGCAGCAGGTGTCATAGGAAAAAACCTTATCGTCAGTGCGGATTATGAATGGCAGAGATATGATAAGATGCGCTTCTACAATGGTGGTGGCGACGTATACTTCGGAGGCGGAGGTTTTGATGATTGGGACAATTGGCCTTATTACGCTCCCGCGGCAAAAGCGGCATCCCCGGTGGTCTTTAACACAGATCCTTGGTATGCTACAAATGCTGATATTCAGGAGTATTATAAGTCTACGTCTACAGTCCGCATAGGAGCAGAATATCGTATCACTCCTCGGTTTAGTGTACGAGCAGGATATTCTAATGTTTCTTCACCTGTCAGATCGGCAGCGAAAGACGGCTCGATGATGATATATACATCCGGTACTATGCCAAATTATAGAATGGATAATTCGACAAACTACATTACATGTGGTCTTGGATATAATTTTGATAATTTTTATATTGACGGTGCATATGTCTATAAGACTTCGAGCAGTGAGTATCATGCGTATACTCCGGACCCTGCAAATCCTCAGATTCCAAGTCCGACTTCAAAGTTGACTTTCTCAAACAATCAGATTATTCTTTCCGCCGGAGTAAAGTTTTAAGCAAAAATATACCGAGAACGGACAACAAATGTATGTCAGCACCGGAATCGGTGAGAACATAGCGTTTAGATTTGGAGCATGGACGGAGATTGTAGAAATCACTCTACATAATTAAACTTAAAGAAAATCGCTCGGAACGTATGACTGTCCCGAGCGATTTTCTTTAAGTTATTTTTGGGTGAATTGTTGGATTACATACTTTCCCGAAGAATTGCGATTACTTCTTCTCGGTCGAGCTTCTTATAGCCCGTGCCGATGATGATCGTGGCATCGGCAATGCCCCCAAACATATC
>JAIDUH010000042.1 GCA_029060285.1 Muribaculaceae bacterium
TATAGGACACTTTCCGCTACTCCGGAAACAATCAACAAGAAGTGGGTCGTAATCGACGCCACCGATCAGGTGCTTGGCCGCCTTTGCTCAAAAGTAGCAAAAATCCTTCGCGGCAAATACAAACCTGACTTCACTCCAAACATGGATTGCGGCGACAACGTGATCATCATCAACGCCGACAAGGTCATCATGACCGGCCTGAAGATGGACAAGCACGAGTATCTCCGCTATACCGGCTATCCCGGTGGACAGCGTGCTTACACTCCGCGCGACCTTATGAACAAGTCGTTCAAGAAGACAATCAAGGCTGGCAAGCACCCTCTCTACATCAAGGTAGTGAAAGGCATGCTCCCCAAGACCAAACTTGGAGCAGCTCAGCTCAAGAACCTCTACGTCTACAATGGCAGCGAGCACCCACACGAGGCAGTTAATCCGGAAGTAATCGATATCAACAAACTGAAATAAACGAAGATGGAAAAAATCAATGCACTGGGTCGCCGCAAAGCAGCTGTAGCCCGCGTTTACCTCACCGAAGGAACAGGTAAGATCACAATCGACAAGCGCTCTCTCGACGAGTACTTCCCTTCTTCAATTCTTCAGTATGTAGTTAAGCAGCCCCTCAAGACTCTTGACTGCGAAGAGAAATATGACATCTACGCACACCTTGATGGCGGCGGCTACAAAGGCCAGGCTGAGGCTCTGCGTCTCGCCATCTCCCGCGCCCTCGTCAAGATCAATCCTGAGGACAAAGCCACTCTTCGTGCAGAAGGCTTCATGACCCGCGACCCACGTTCTGTAGAACGCAAGAAACCCGGTCAGCCCAAGGCCCGCAAGCGCTTCCAGTTCTCCAAGCGTTAATATTTTTCAGCGTAAGGAAACTGCAGCTTAGAGTTTAGTATCTAAATCATCAGGATGCCTTAGCGTTTTCGGCTCACAGACCTACCTGACGATTGGGATTAAATCCATAAAAGAAAGTAAACAAATAAAATCAAGAAAAAAAAATGGCAACACCATCATTCGAACAACTCCTGGAAGCAGGATGCCACTTCGGCCACCTCAAGCGCAAATGGAACCCGGCTATGGAGCCGTATATCTTCATGGAGCGCAACGGAATCCACATCATAGACCTCTATAAGACAGCTGCCAAGATCGACGAAGCTGCCGATGCTCTCAAGCAAATTGCAAAAAGCGGCAAGAAAGTGCTCTTCGTAGCTACTAAAAAACAGGCTAAGGAAGCTATCGCTGAAAAAGCAGGCGCTATCGGCATGCCTTATGTAATCGAACGTTGGCCGGGCGGCATGCTCACCAACTTCCCGACCATCCGCAAGGCTGTGAAGAAAATGACCACCATCGACAAGATGGAAAAAGACGGCACATTCGACAACCTCAGCAAGCGCGAAAAACTCCAGATCACTCGCCAGCGTGCAAAACTCGAAAAGAACCTCGGCTCTATCGCTGACCTCGGTCGCCTCCCGAGCGCTCTCTTCGTTGTAGACGTGATGAAAGAGCACATCGCAGTGGCTGAAGCCAACCGTCTCGGAATTCCCGTATTCGCAATGGTCGACACTAACTCTGACCCAAGCAACGTAGACTACGTGATCCCTGCAAACGACGATGCATCTCGCTCCATCGAGATCGTACTTGACGCTCTCTGCTCAGCTATGGCTGAAGGTCTTCAGGAACGCAGCATTGAAAAAGCTGACGAAGAGAAGGAAGAGGGTGCTGAGGCTAACCCGGGAAAGCGCCGTCGCGTACGCCGCAGCTCTCAGGCAGCTGCTGAGGCTCCGGCTGAAGCTCCTGCTGCTGAAGAAGCTCCCGCAGCAGAGTAATTCTTCTTCAGGACAATTAATATTGCCCGCCTAATCGTGTAAACGATTAAACATTTTAAACATTTAAACTTCTAAACCATTCAACAAAAAATGGCAGTATCTATAGAAGATATCAAAAAACTGCGCAACCTTACCGGCGCAGGCATGATGGACTGCAAGAACGCTCTTGCTGAGACAGGCGGCGACATTGAAGCATCCATCGAAATCATCCGCAAGAAAGGCAAAGCCGTAGCTGCTAAGCGTGAAGACCGCGAGGCTGCTGAAGGTTGCGTTCTCGCTGGCACAAAAGAAGGTTTCGCAGCAATCGTTGCACTCAAGTGCGAGACTGACTTCGTAGCTAAGAACGAGTCTTTCCGTGCTCTCACCAAGAAAATTCTTGACGCAGCTGTCGAAGCTGGTGCCAAGACTCTCGACGAAGTAAAGGCCCTTCCTCTCGAAGGTCGTACTGTAGCTGAACTCGTTACTGACGAAATCGGCAAGACCGGAGAAAAGATGGAACTTGGAGCATACGAATGCGTTGAAGCTCCTTCCGTAGCTGCTTACGAGCACCTCGGAAATAAGCTTGCCACCATCGTTGGTCTCAGCGTTCCCGGAGTCGACACAGCTATCGGCCGTGAAATCTGTATGCAGGTTGCAGCCATGAACCCGATCGCCATCGATCGCGACCATGTAGACGCACACGTGATCGAAGGTGAGCTCACTGTAGCCATCGAGAAGACTAAGGAAGAGCAGGTGAAGAAAGCTGTTGAAGCTGCTATCCGCAAAGCCGGCATCAACCCCAACCTCGTGGACAGCGCCGACCATGTTGAAAGCAACATTGCCAAAGGCTGGCTTACCCGTGAAGAGGCTGACAAGGCTGCTGAAATCGCTGCAACGGTAGGTGCTGAGAAAGCTGCCAACCTCCCTGAAGCTATGATCCAGAATATCGCCAACGGCCGTCTCAACAAGTTCTTCAAGGAATCTTGCCTCATGGAACAGGAATATCACCGCGATGCAAAGCTCACTGTGGGCCAGTATCTCAACGGTGAGGTCAAGGGCTGTGTAGTCGTAGACTTCAAGCGCGTAAATCTCAATCAGGACTAAAAAAAGCATTTTATAATGCTTTATATTGAAAGGCTCGCAAACCAGCGAGCCTTTTTCTTTGTTTTAATTAGTGAACGTAGAATTTTTCCACGAAGAAAAACACACTGTAAACTTCACTGCTTAAAACAAGTCACCATGAGTAAAGAAAAGAAAACTCACTTTAGCGTAGAAATAACAGACACCGATCAGTTATTCAAAAATATACCGGATTCTCTCAACGAGATCCTGGAAGAATCCGTACGAAGGAACTGGGATCTTCCTGCTCTTTCTGATTTCAAGGGAGAAACATATAGATACGGCGAAGTGGCAAAAATGATCGGGAAGCTTCATATCCTTTTCAATGCTGCCGGAGTCGAACCCGGAGATAAAATTGCCATTTGCGGCAAGAACTCTGCAAAATGGGCCATTGCCTTCATCGCATGCCTCACTTCCGGAGCCGTTGCAGTCCCGATCCTGCATGAATTCAAGCCCGAGACGATCCATCATCTCGTCAATCATTCAGATGCAAAGCTTCTTTTCATTGACGAAGCTATATGGAAGCATCTTGACAATCTCGATTTCCCTTCACTGAAAGGAGTGTTATTCATCAGCGAATTGGGAATGCCTCTTTCTAAATCAGAGGATTTGACAATAGCACGTGAAAACATAGATAAGTTTTTCAACGACAAATATCCGCACGGATTCTCTGCCAACGATATCCATTGGTTTAAAGACACTCCCGACGAACTGGCTTTGATCAATTATACTTCAGGCTCTACTGGAATGAGCAAGGGCGTCATGTTGCCCTATAGGTCCATATGGAGCAACATCAAGTTCTGCATGGAATTCCTTACATTCCTCCGTCCGGGCGACGGAGTGCTTAACATGCTTCCACTTGCCCATCTTTATGGAATGGTAATAGAGATGCTCCATCCTTTCGCAAAGGGTTGCCACTGCACATTCCTCGGACGCACGCCTTCTCCTGCCATACTGCTGACAGCATTTGCTGACGTTCAGCCGAAACTTATCATCACCGTTCCTCTCGTGCTTGAGAAGATTGTCAAGACTAAGGTGTTCCCTGTAATCGAGCAGCCCAAAATGAAGTTTCTCCTTAAGCTTCCCATAATAAAGGGCATCATCTTGCGCAAGATTAAGGATCAGCTCGTAAAGGCTCTTGGCGGAAGGGTTAAGCAAGTCATAATAGGCGGCGCGGCGCTTAATGCAGACGTGAATGCTTTCCTAACGAAAATCAACTTCCCTGTGACTGTAGGATATGGCATGACTGAATGCGGACCTCTTATCACATATGAGACTCCTGACAAGGAAAAACCGGGCACTGTAGGCAAGATTGTTGAGCGCATGGAAGCCAAGATTGATTCCCCGGATCCGGAAACTGTCCCCGGCAACCTATGGGTAAGAGGCGACAATGTGATGAAAGGCTATTATAAGAATGATGAGGCCACCAAGGAAGTGATGCGCGACGGATGGATGAACACCGGCGACCTCGTCATCCGTGACAAAGAAGGGAATATTCGTATCATGGGTCGATCTAAAACGATGATTCTCGGTCCTTCCGGACAAAACATATACCCCGAGGAAATCGAGCAGAAGATCAACAACCTTCCATACGTAGTGGAATCCGTGGTGATCGATGATAAAGGGAAGCTCGTAGCGCTCGTCTATCCTGATTTTGATGCTTTAAAGAAAGATGACAAGAATGTGGATAAGGTGATGGAAGAAAATCTTAAGTTGCTCAATCCTCAACTGCCGTCCTACTCCAAGATCTCAGAAATCCGAATCATGGAAAAGGAATTTGAGAAGACCCCCAAAAGAAGCATCAAGCGATTCCTCTACCAACCCTGATTTATTTTTTCGATCTCAGCAGCCTCCGAATTCTATCGGAGGCTGTTTCATTAATTCCGGTGCGCAGCCGGTTTGCCGAAGGTGAATTCTACTGCTTATCTCCTATCTTAGGGCCAAAGAACAAAAGCTTGAGACATAAGACAAAATTTTTTTACATTAAAAATATGTTTCTTAACATGAAACGCAGATGCAATAATTTGTAACATTTATGAAATATTACTAATTAAGGCATTTTGTGTTACAAATTGCTATTATTTTGGAATAATTTAATATTTTTGTAGCTTTTTGAAATTGTTTCTTAATTTGATTGTAAAAAAGACATTTGGAAAGTTGGAAAATAAGTATTAACTTTGTAACCGAAATCAAGAGAGATTTCTTAGTTGCCTCCCCGGAGGCCGGATGGATTGGAAAAATATATCGTAATACATTCGAACCTAATACATGAAATTATGGGATTGACCTGTGAAGGCCATTAGAGCGGCGGAGGCCATAATACGAATACCTAAACATTATACCTGAAACGCCTGAAACAATCTTTTGCTAACCTTTTACGATTTTGACAGAAAATCGAAATATATAAGACCTAAGAGCTCCGCCGCACTCCCAATAAATAAAGATAGAAATAATTCAATTTGACTAATCTGAATATGAGAAGGGCTTCCCAAAAGGGAAGCCCTAATGATTTTCTAAAACTTTATGTGATGGAGCCTAAAATTCAGCTCCGAGATTCAATGCCGGATCCTTGAGTTTATATAGTAACTCATGCTGGAGCTCAGGATGGTCATAGATGATATGCGAAAGTTCCCAGTGATGCCCTGCCTCTTCCTTAAGCAACGGCGATGTCGCGTCTACATCAGTAAGATTCCAGGTCAATAGCACTGTCTTTACCTTCAATGCCTTCAGCTTCCTTACAAGCATCTCATGATCGGCATCTCCCGTGATCAATACTACGTAGTCGAATTTGCGAAATGCTGCCAGTTCGTATGCCTCGAGAGCAAACCATACGTCGACTCCTTTCTCAACCACCTGCACTACCCCGTCTTTCTCCACTTCGCGAAGATGCTTATAGTGGAACACGACGTCATTCTCGATGAGAGAGTCTTCAAATTTCCTTTCATTATACAGAAGTTTCTTGTCGTATGCCTCCTTCACGCGGTAGCGTCCGCGGAAATAATGCGCCTCTGTTATCTGGCAATCTGATTGGTCTACGTCTTCCTCCATGGCAAGACGGAAAGTGATGAAATCAAACAGCGACTTCACTCTGATGATCGAATTCTCCGATTTCTTCAGTGCCCTATTGACCTTCGCATAATAGCCACCGTCAATAAACACCCCGATAGATATATATCCAAGCATAAAGTTTATAGTTTCAATATTAATATTAAATTATTCATACTTATAGAACACCGCCAAACCCACTTCTGTTCGCTAAAAAGCCATTGTCAAATTCAAATTCCTTAGTTTGCTCATTACAGAAAAAATCATTAATTTTGCAAATGAAATTTAATCATACATATTAGAATAAATGAGCAATATTGTAAGCGGAACTGCTCTTGCAAAGAAAGTGAAGCAAGGCGTAGCGGAAAGAGTTAAGGAATGCGAGGCAAAATATGGACGTGTGCCACACCTCGTCGTAATCCTCGTAGGTGAAGATCCCGGTAGTGTATCATACGTCACAGGCAAGGCCCGCGACTGCGGTGAAGTCGGATTCAAAAACACCACCCTTAAATACCCAGACACTGTCAGTGAGGATGAACTCCTTGCCAAGATTGCAGAACTGAATGCCGATGACAGCGTCGACGGCCTTCTCGTACAGCTTCCTCTCCCCAAGCACATCAGCGAGGCAAAAGTGATTGAAGCTATCGCAAAGGAAAAAGACGTAGACGGCTTCCATCCCCTCAATGTAGCAGCTCTATGGCAAAAACAGCCGTGTCTTCTCCCCTGCACCCCACAGGGCATCATCATGATGCTTAAGGAAGCCGGTGTGGAGATTGAAGGAAAGAGAGCTGTGGTCATCGGCAGAAGCAACATTGTAGGTCTCCCCGCCTCCAAGCTACTCCTCGACCACAACGCCACCGTCACAATGGCACATAGCCGCACCAAGAATCTTCCGGAAGTGACACGCGAAGCCGACATCCTTGTAGTGGCTATCGGCAAACCGAAATTCGTAACAGCCGACATGGTAAAACCCGGAGCTGCAGTAATGGACGTAGGGGTCAACCGAAATCCGGAGACAGGCAAACTTTGCGGCGACGTTGACTTCGATGCAGTGAAAGAAGTGGCTTCTGTCATCACTCCGGTCCCCGGAGGACTCGGACCTATGACCCGCGCATGCCTCATGGTCAACACCCTCGAATGCTTCCTCCGCAAAATGAATAAATAATTCCTGTTATTGCAGTCTTTTCAAACCATCATGCTAAATCATGCAGTATCATGATATATCATGATAAATCAAAAATAAAAAAGGAGCGAATCCCGAAAGATTCGCTCCTCTTTTATTATGTCATGCATTAGATCAAGCTTCTACAGCCTCTACATCAACCACCGATGCATAATCATCAGTGATGTTCATGGCAGCGAGCTCATCCTTGTTTGCCACAACGATGCGGTTGTATTCGCGCAGACCGGTTCCGGCAGGAATCAGGTGACCGCAGATTACGTTCTCCTTCATGCCCTCAAGATAGTCGGTCTTGCCGTTGATGGCAGCCTCATTGAGAACTTTTGTTGTCTCCTGGAATGAAGCAGCACTCATGAAGCTCGAAGTCTGGAGGGCCGCACGTGTGATACCCTGGAGCACCTGCTCTGAAGTAGCCGGCATCGCGTCGCGCACTTCCATCGTCTTTAGGTCTTTGCGCTTCAAAGAAGAGTTTTCATCGCGGAGCTTGCGCTGGGTGATGATCTGACCCTTGCGGTAGTTGGTTGAGTCGCCGGCATTGGTGATCACCTTCTTACCCCAGATCTGATCGTTCTCTTCCATAAAGTCACGTTTATCTACCACCTGTTGCTCCAGGAAGCGAGTGTCGCCCGGATCAAGGATATTGACCTTGCGCATCATCTGGCGAACGATTACCTCAAAGTGTTTGTCGTTGATCTTAACACCCTGCATACGGTATACGTCCTGAACCTCATTCACGATATATTCCTGCACAGCAGTCGGGCCCTTGATGTTAAGGATATCGCTCGGGGTAATGGCACCGTCGGAAAGCGGAGTGCCGGCACGCACATAGTCGTTCTCCTGAACAAGTATCTGCTTCGAAAGCGGAACAAGATATTCCTTAGTCTCGCCAAGCTTGGAAGTGACAGTAATCTCACGATTACCACGTTTGATCTTGCCGAACTTAACCTCACCGTCGATTTCGCTTACTACAGCAGGGTTGCTCGGGTTGCGCGCCTCGAAAAGCTCTGTCACACGCGGCAGACCACCGGTGATGTCACCGGCGTTACCAGCAGCACGAGGTATCTTCACGAAGACCTGTCCCGGAGTGATTTCCTCACCGTCCT
>JAIDUH010000043.1:0-49392 GCA_029060285.1 Muribaculaceae bacterium
AGCAAGACTGAGCTGAGCATGACAGAGGGCGACTCTGCAAATCTGACTGCTACCATCGCTCCTGAGAATGCCACTGATAAGTCAGTGACTTGGACTTCTTCTGATGCGTCAGTTGCTTCTGTATCTTCTGAAGGTATCGTGACTGCTGTCAAGGCTGGTACAGCTACAATCACTGCAACCTCTGCCAACGGCAAGACTGCGACATGTAAGGTGAAAGTCGCTGCCAAGATATATGAGGTTACAGGAATCACACTGAGCAACAACAAGCTTAGCCTGACTGAAGGCGAGACCGCTACCCTCACAGCTACCATAGCTCCTGAGAATGCTACCGACAAGACAGTGACCTGGACTTCTTCGGATGCTTCAGTAGCTTCTGTTTCTGACAAGGGTGTAGTCACTGCTGTCAAGGCAGGTACTGCTACCATCACTGCCACATCTGCAAATGGCAAGACCGCAAACTGCACAGTGACAGTTGCCGCAAATATCATCTCGGTTGAGTCTGTTGCAATCAGCAAGACTGAGCTTAGTCTGACAGAGGGTGACACAGCGAATCTGACAGCTACCATAGCTCCTGAGAATGCCACTGACAAGTCTGTCACTTGGACTTCTTCAGACGCTTCCGTAGCTACCGTTTCAGACAAGGGTGTAGTTACTGCCGTCAAGGCCGGCACTGCCACCATCACAGTCGCTTCCTCAAACGGCAAGACCGCGACATGTAAGGTCACAGTCGCTGCTAAGGTGATCGATGTGACAGGTATCACCCTCAGCAAGACTGAGCTGAGCATGACAGAGGGCGACTCTGCAAATCTGACTGCTACCATCGCTCCTGAGAATGCCACTGACAAGTCCGTCACTTGGACTTCTTCGGATGCTTCAATCGCTACTGTATCTGACAAGGGCGTAGTCACTGCCGTCAAGGCAGGTACCGCTACAATCACTGCAACATCTGCGAATGGCAAGACCGCAACTTGTAAAGTTACAGTCGCTGCCAAGATTTACGAAGTGACAGGAATCACGCTAAGCAATACCAAGCTTAGCCTGACTGAAGGCGAGACCGCTACCCTCACAGCTACCATAGCTCCTGAGAATGCTACCGACAAGACAGTGACCTGGACTTCTTCGGATGCTTCAGTAGCTTCTGTTTCTGACAAGGGTGTAGTCACTGCTGTCAAGGCAGGTACTGCTACCATCACTGCCACATCTGCAAATGGCAAGACCGCAAACTGCACAGTGACAGTTGCCGCAAATATCATCTCGGTTGAGTCTGTTGCAATCAGCAAGACTGAGCTTAGTCTGACAGAGGGTGACACTGCAAACCTGACTGCTACCATAGCTCCTGAGAATGCCACTGACAAGTCTGTCACTTGGACTTCTTCGGATGAAGCCGTTGCTACTGTATCTGCTGATGGCGTCGTTACTGCTGTCAAGGCCGGTACAGCTACAATCACAGCCGCTTCTTCTAACGGCAAGACCGCTACATGTACTGTCACAGTGACTGCCAAGGTGATCGATGTTACAGGCATCACCCTCAGCGACATTGACCTGAGCATGACCAAGGGCGAGACAATCACCCTCACTGCGACCATCGATCCGGAGAATGCAACTGACAAGACTGTGACCTGGACTTCGAGCGATGAGGCTGTTGCAACTGTGGATGCTGAAGGCAACGTGACTGCAATCGCTGTCGGAGAGGCTGTCATCACCGCTGCATGCGGCAACGTCAGCGCAAGCTGCCACGTGACGGTTCTCCCGATCCTCGTAGAGTCGCTGACAATCGATCCTGCTGAATGGAGAGGCAAGGAAGGAAGCGAATTCACAATCACTGCTACAGTGCTCCCAGATGATGCCGCCGACAAGACTGTGACATTCGAGTCGAGCGACACTTCCATAGCAACCGTCGATGCCGAGGGCAACGTGAAGGTGCTTAAGGAGGGGACTTGCGTGATAACCGTATCGACTGTCGACGGCTCTGACCTGACTGCAGAGTGCGTCATCACGAGCCTTTCCGGCGTCGAGACTATATTCGCTGATCCTGATGCTTCTGTGGATGTATTTGACATGAACGGCGTCATGCTGAAGAGAGGTTGCTCACGCGAGGAACTGAAGCAGCTGAAGCCCGCTATCTACATCCTCCGCAGCGGTAATACTGTCGTGAAGACCATCCTCAGATAACGAGGCGGACAATCTATTTTGATAAAGCCGGGTGCATAACGATATGCACCCGGCTTATTTATTTGCTGCCAAGATAGGGCTTGATTAATCTTGATTCATCATGATGGATCATGATTGATCTTGATACAACATGATGCATCTTGATTTAACATGATTGAACATGATGGATCATGATTGATCTTGACACAACATGATGCATCTTGATTGATCTTGATTATTGGCATTTGCTTTGGAAGCCTTTGGATCTTAACTTCTGAAATTGCTTTTTTCTTAAAAAGCTTTGGATATATAGGAAAGTTTGGCTAATTTTGTACTAAGAACAGTTATCTTAAATTCATATGGGAGTAGAAATCAAGTTTTCACAGTCATACTTTATGCTCAATTCATGGGTATTAGCCAATATCATACAGCTGGGGACACAAAGTTTCTGCGACCGATTTATAAATTACGCAATAGACCCGGGAAGACGGCTCTATGACCAGATGGTGCTTGCTGCACGATGCGGGGTAGCCAATATTGCCGAAGGATCTGCCAGGTATTCCACCTCCATGGAAACTGAGATGAAGCTAATAGACGTGGCTCGAGCAAGCATCGATGAAGTACAAGGTGATTTTTTCAATTTTTTGCTTCGTAGGAAGGCGGATGTCTGGGCTATCGGGAATCAGAATCGGGAGGCAATCTGGAAGATGGAGCTTGATCGACCAATTTATTCCAATAGTCTTATGCATGATGCAGCCCTCCATATTCTGAGACAAAAATCCAAATATGATCCATGGATAGAAAACGCAGACCCGCACATTGCAGCGAATGCCATGCTTGTACTCTGTGAGAGAATAAACAAGATGCTGGAAAGCCAACTGAGAGGTATCTTAGAAAGATTTAAGCTTCAAGGAGGCTTCAGCGAAAACATGACTGTCGAAAGAATTGAAGCGCGCAAGCGTCAGGCCTTTTCTGAGAATGCACCACAATGCCCGAAATGTGGCAAGCCGATGTTGAAGAGGACTCAGACCAGAGGTCAGATGCAGGGAAGGGAATTCTGGGGATGCTGCGATTATCCTAAATGCAACGGGACCCGACAAATGCTGACCGGACAAGATAAAACATGATTTATCATGATGCAACAGGATGGATCTTGATGAATCATGATGAGACATGATAAATCAGTATGAATCTTGATGAATCATGATTGATCTTGATTATTATTAAGACAAAATCTGCAAAGAATGATTATCGAAGAAATAAAGAAAAGAGAAATGAAGGGGGATAAAGTGAGGATATTGTTTGTGTGCTTAGGTAATATATGCCGGAGTCCGGCGGCGCATGGGGTGATGGAAAGACTTGTCGCTGAGCACGGTGTCGCTGACCGGTTTGAGATCGATTCGGCCGGGCTTTATGGTGGACATGCAGGGGATCTTCCGGACAGCCGGATGCGTGCGCATGCGCGACGCCGAGGGCTGGAGCTGACTCACCGGTCGCGGCAGGTACGCGAGTCGGATTTTGATCGCTTCGACATTATCGTTGCGATGGACGATTCAAATTATGACCGACTTCGAGCCATGGCTCCCACACCGGAGGATGAGAGAAAAGTCGTCAAGATGGCGGATTTCTTTACCCAGCATCCTTGGGCGGACTGTGTGCCCGATCCTTACTATGATGGTGCGCAGGGGTTTGAAAATGCGCTGGATCTGATTGAGGATGGATGCCTGTCTCTATATGAATGCTTAATTCATAATGCATAATGCATAATTGGCTTCGACCAGACTAAAGCAAGTCATAATGCATAATTAGCTACACTCTGAAAAGTATTATGAATCGGATGACAATTATGCATTATGAATTATGAATTAATAAGAAGATTATGAATTATTTAAACGAGTATAAGTCGCTGTTCAGACTGGGAATGCCGGTGATGGCCACGCAGATCGGGATTATCGCTGTGGCGTTTGCGGACACGGCGATGGTGGGGGCATATGGCGTCAATGAATTGGCGGCTGCGGCTTTCGTCAATTCGATGTTCATGATTCCGGTGGTGATGCAAATAGGATTTGCATCGGGCATTACTCCACTCATCGGCGCGCTTTTCGGACGCGATGACCATGAGGCTGCGGGCCGGACGCTGCGGGCCGGTCTTCAGGTGAATGCATTCCTTTCGATTGGTCTTACGGCACTGATGGGAATACTCTATTTCTTCCTCGACTGTTTCGGACAACCGGAAGAATTGCTGCCACTGATACGCCAATACTACCTTATCATCTTGGCGTCACTCTTCCCGATGGCACTCTTCAACTGCTCGCAACAGACTGCTAACGCAGTGACTGACACCGCTACCCCAATGTGGATAATACTCTCTGCCAATGTGGTGAATATTATAGGCAACTATCTGTTTATCTTCGGCAAGTTCGGATGTCCTGAGATGGGCCTTAACGGCGCGGGATTGTCTACGTTGACTGCTCGCTGGCTTTCTACAATTGGAATCTTTTCAGTTTTTATGACCACCCGCCGCTATCGCCCATACAAGAAAGAGGCCATCGGCTCAAGCCATGTAGGGCATATACGGAGGATCGTATGGAGCACGTCTTGGCCCATCATGATACAGTCCGGTGTGGAATGCGGACTCTGGACTTTGGGTGCTATCGTGACAGGATGGTTCGGCAAGATACAGTTGGCGGCATACCAGGTGATCAACACTATCTCGCAGTTGGGGTTCATGACGTTCATGAGTTTCGGTATCGCGGTATCCATACGTTCGGCTAACTATACCGGAGTCGGCGACATGGCAGGCGTGAGACGCATCACGTTGGCAGGGCTTCATCTCAATCTTATCCTTGCCACGGCGGCTTCCGCGCTTTTCTTCTTCTGCGGGCATACGCTGACGGGGTTCTTCTCTCCGGATGAGGAAGTGCTTGCTTCGGCAGGAATGCTGATACTGCCATTGGTGCTTTACCAATATGGCGATGCCATCCAACTCACATTTGCCAACGGACTCAGAGGCACAGGGAATGTCAAGCCATTCCTATGGGTGACTCTGATAGCATATATTCTGATTGGGGTGCCTATGATGTTCTGGCTTGCGACCGGACTGGATATGGGAAATGTCGGGGTATACTATAGCTTCTCATTTGCGCTCTTCGCTGCAGCACTACTATATTATATTTTCTTTAGGAATACGGTACGAAGAATGAAGCCGAATCCGTGTTGTTAACCCATCAAAAATTATCCATCACCATAGCCATCAAATAAAATCTCAATCAAGCCGGCCAATCTCACCATGAACCAAATCAATTTTCACTTAAGGCACAAAACCATTTTTTTGATGACAAGAATTTGGATATGTCGATATTTTAGCATATCTTTGTGAAAAATACCCGAATTCATGGAAAAATATATCGATCCGACCTCCGACTTAGGATTCAAGCTACTCTTCGGCAGGGAGAAGATTTCCGAGCCGGTGCTTGTCGACCTGCTCAACGCCTTGCTATGTAGCAGTGAGGGTTTTGAGGAAATCAAGACCGTATCATATCTCAACAACGAGCGTTCATCGGAGTGGAAGGACGGCAAATCAATCCGGTACGACATAATGTGCGAGACCTCCTCCGGTCACCGTTTCATAGTCGAAATGCAGAAGGCAAGCCAGCCGAAATTCATCGACAGGGCAACATTCTATATGGCACGCGGCATCGCCGAACAAGGATACCGGGGAAAGAAGGAGGAGGAATTGGAATGGGACTATTCCCTCAAGCCTGTAATCGGAGTCTTCCTATGCAATTTCCATGTACCGGCGTTAGACAGGAAGCCCATTGTGAGGGCTGCCACGCTTGATGAGGATACATTCAAACCCATCGGGGTAAAGACACGTTATATCTTCGTACAGCTTCCTTTCTTCAACAAGGAGGAAGAAGAATGTAAGAATTTGGATGATAAATGGATTTATAATATAAAGAATATGGGAATAAGGCAGGAAGTGGCATTCAGGAGCAACAGCGAGATATTCAAACGACTGGCGGAGGTAGCGAACGTAGCGACGCTCACCCCGGAGCAGCGTTATCATTACGAGGCGGATGTTAAAAACGCCCGAGACACCCTCAACCAGATTCGCGGAGCCTATCAGGAAGGAGAGGCAAAAGGAAGAGCAGAAGGCGAGGCAAAAGGAAGAGCAGAAGGGAAAGCAGAAGGAGAAGCAGATGCAAAGAAAGCCATCGCCCGAAAGATGCTTAAGAATGGACTGGGTATTTCTATGATAGCCTCTTTCACCGGACTTTCCGAATCTGAGATAGAGTCTCTGTGATTTTATGCCTCCACCTAACCTCCCCTCCAGTTGAATGGCTCAAATGCATAGTCGCAAAAAATTGAAACTTAAATGACTAAACCATAGATTTATGAAGATTAAAATATTGGCATTTATGACAATGCTTATTGGTTTTATTGGCCAAATATGGGCTGCTGAGGAGGGACAGTATACTAAGACTATCACTGTGGCTCAAGATGGAACTGGCGACTACAAGACCATCAATGAGGCATTGAAGAAGGTTCGGGGAGATTTTGATGATCCTGTCAGAATTTTAGTGAAGGATGGGGTGTATAAGGAGAAAGTGCTCGTGAACAATACGTTGAAGAATGTCACTATAGAAGGTGAGAGCCGGAAGGGGACAGTGATATCTAACGGAGACTATGCGTCGCTCAACAATATGGGGACATCCGGAAGCTATACGATGCGAATCGACGGCAATGACATCACGCTCAAGAACATGACGATAGAGAATACTGCCGGACAAGTGGGACAGGCTGTGGCATTGCACACCACGGGCGACAAGATCCACGTGATCGACTGCGACATCTTAGGAAATCAGGACACGCTCTATGCCACGGGTCATAATTCACGCGACCTCTTTGACAATTGCTATATCGAAGGGACGGTAGACTTCATATTCGGAGCTGCCACAGCCCTCTTCCGCAATTGCCATTTGCACGCTAAACGAGACGGTTACCTGACAGCTGCTTCAACACCGAAGGAGAACTTAGTAGGCTACGTGTTCCATAATTGCAAGGTGACGGCTGATCCGGAAGCCAAGAATGTGCATCTCGGGCGTCCATGGCGACCATATGCGTCGACTTTCTTTATCAACTGCGAACTCCCGAAGGGTATCAACCCGAAAGGATGGCACAATTGGGGGAATGAAGAAAATGAGAAGACGGCACGATATGGAGAGTATAATTGCAAAGGTCCGGGTGCCAACGAGAAAGAGCGCGTGGGCTGGAGAAAGACACTGAATGCATTGGATGCGGCGGAGCTGACCGATCCCGGAAGGATTTTTGCCCGAAATTCAGTTTGGATTCCTTATTAACTATCAACGATCAACGATCAACGATTAACTATCAACGATCAACGATTAACAATTAACTATCAAGCACGCTCCGCGTGCTTGATTCACTGGGAAGCGCGTGGAGGGTGCTTGCTACTATATTTAACTTTTTACGGAATATTGTGTCTAATATGGCATGAAAGGAATAATTAAGACTATAATTGCGGGGGTTTGCCTCTTTTTAGCGTTTGGTACGGCGTCGGCGGATACTAAGTTTGAGGATGAGACGCTTAAGTATGTGATTACTTATAAGTGGGGACTCATTACGAAGGATTCCGGGGATGCTACGCTTTCTCTTAAGAATCAGGGGTCGAAGTATTATATCAAGCTCACGGGGAAGACCAAGCCATGGGCCGACGGACTTTTCCAGGTGCGCGATACCCTGATATCTGTCATGGATAAGACGCAGTTCAGACCTCTGAGCTATACGAAGGTGGCTCATGAGGGTGGGAAGTATGCCAAGGATGTGATCGAATATTCATATTCCGGAAAAAACGTCAGTGGCAAGGCTACCAAATACCGTGAGAAAAAAGGGACTACAAAGACGGAGAACCTGGAACTTTCGGCTTCGGGCGACACTTTCGATATGCTGAGCATATTCTATTGGCTGCGATCAATCGATCCGGCTTCACTTCCAATAGGCCAGAAGATAACAGCTACCCTATTCTCGGGTTCGCATGAGGAAACGGTCAAGATATGGAAGGTCGGTGAAGATACTATAAAGTTGCGCGACGGTTCTAAGCGAGATGCCTGGCACATACGGTTTACCTTTACTTCTAAGGGTGGAAAGAAGACAAGTGACGATATTGATGCCTGGATATCTAAGGATGGGAAGAGGATTCCGCTTGAGATAAAGGGGTCGCTCCCTTTAGGGCATGTTTGTGCCTACTTAATCAATTAATAATGCACAATTCATAATGCATAATTGGCAACCCTGTGAAGAGACTCGCATTCTTAACATGATAAATTGATAATTATGCATTCTGCATTATGAATTATGCATTAACAACAAGGATTATTTTGGGATGATGGTGAAAGTCAGGGAGCCGCGTGTGGAGGTGGCTCCTTTTTTTGCGCTCCAACGCGCTTGCATGGCAGCTTGCTCGCATTTCTTGCGGATCTCACGGGTTGCGGCACCGGAGGCTGTGGCTGTCAAGACCTTGCCTTCGGCATCTACGGTGATGGAGACTGTCACGGTGGTCTTATGAGCAAGCGATACGTCAGGGAGAGGGCATCCGAGGAATTGTCGGCCACTCATCTTGCCTGTGACGCCAGAACCGGAGCCGTCGCTCCCACCGGTGGAGTCAAATTTACCTTGCACTGACCCGGGCTTACTACTGAATTTGCCAACCATTGAGGTGGCAACCTTCTCATCTTCCTTCTTCTTGTCGGGAGCAACCTTTTGCACCGGACTTTCAGCAGTCGATGTGATAAGCTTCTGCTCCGGGGAAGGAGCAGGATTTTCGTCAGAAACGACTGTATGTGTTTGCTCCTCGGGAGCCGGAGCCGGCTCCCCCTTTATTTCAGGAGCCGGTGTGTCCTGAAATCCTGCATCTGGCTCACCTATGCTTTTATTTTGCTCAAGCAAAAGCTCAGGATCAAGGAAAACCTCATCTTCCTCAAGCTGAGGATTTTCGGTAGAAGCAGCCATCCGCTCATCATAGTGCAATGTAGCCACGAGCAGCCACACGAGCAAGAGACCCACCACAATGAGCGTGATGAGACCGGCAATGACGGAGTCTCTACGAGTCTGCGACTTCTGCCTCGGCACGGTAGAAGATGACTGAGACCGGGAATTCAAACTTGCTTCCATATCTTTCACTTAGCAGATGCTTCCTGTGCGGCAGGATTTTCTTGCAGGGCCTTGGTAGCGAGCACCATTTTCATCTTACGCCGGGCAGCCATGTCGAGGATTTCCACGATTTTGCCATATTCCACCTTTTCATCTGCATACAGGGCAATGCCACGTGTAGAATCCTGCTGTTGAACAAGGGTCAGCGCAGAAATGAGTTCATCACGTGTGACGGCTCTCGGAGTAGAAGTGCCCGGCACAGAATCGGTGCGGTCCATCACGATATAGAACTGGGAGAGGGAATCCACATAGACCTCCGTGAGAGGTTTCTGCGACGTCTGCTCAGAACTCTGCGGGAGATTTACGTCAATTGCCGCAGGAAAGATGAGCGTGGAAGTCACCATAAAGAATATGAGGAGCAGGAATATCACGTCAGTCATCGAAGACATAGAGAAAGTATCGAGACTGCTGAATGAGCGTTTTAGGGCCATTGAGTTGTCAGTTGTCAGTTATCAGTTGTCAGTTGTCAAGTTGTCAGTTGTCAGTTGTCAAGTTGTCAGTTGTCAGGATGCGGCTGAAGCCGCAAACAGTAAAAAAGATCGCTGAAGAACCAGACCTGAAAAAGACGTCAGGCAGCGGGTTCGTTAAGGAGGTCCATGAACTCCATGGTCTTTGTCTCCAAGCCTGTCATAACACGGTTGACACGGCTTACGAGGAAGTTATAGGCAAAAAGCGCGACGATACCTACTACAAGGCCACCGACAGTAGTGACAAGTGCCTGATATATGCCGCTTGAGAGCACAATGATATTAGCACCGGTGCCAGCCATAGCGAGTGCATAAAAAGCTTCGATCATACCGGTGACAGTGCCGAGGAATCCGAGCATAGGAGCACCTGCGGCAGTGGTAGACAACCAAGTGAAACCCTTGCCAAGCTTTGCCACTTCAATGTTTCCGGTATTTTCTATCGCCACAAGCACATCTTGCATAGGACGTCCGATACGCGTGACACCCTTTAGAATAAGCCGGGCGTATGGAGTGTCGGTCTTCTTACAGAGCTGCATGGCGCTTTCGAGGTCGCCTTCATGGACATAGTCGCGAATGCGATCCATGAAAGACTTGTCTTCTTTACTTGCACGAGAGATTGCAAAGCATCTTTCTATGAAGATATAGATGCTGACAATGAGCATCAAGGCGAGAGGGATCATGATGTAGCCGCCATCCATTACAAGCGACCAGAGGGTGAGGGTTTCCATACTTGGAGGTTTAGTTTTATAGATTATAATTTCATGATACATCATGGTCTATCATGTCGCATCATGATATATCGCGAATATTCAATATTTGATTATTAATCGGATAGACAATCGAGATATGCCTTGACGGTGGCATCAATGCCGAGGTACAGGGCATCGCATATGAGGGCGTGGCCAATGCTGACTTCGTCGATCCAAGGGATCATCTCGTGGAAATAGCGAAGATTTTCGAGGCTCAGGTCATGACCGGCGTTGAGCCCTACTCCACATACCTTCGCCACGGTGGCGGCATCAACAAAGGGAGCTATCGCATGCTCACGATTTTTGGAATAGTTGTCGGCATATGATTTGGTGTATAGCTCTACCCTATCGGCACCGGCAATCTTTGCCTCGAGTACCTGATTGGAATCAGGGTCGACAAACAGCGACACGCGAATACCTCCTTCCTTGAATCTTTTGATGATAGCTGCAAGCATATCGGAATTCGCCATCACATCCCAGCCATGATTGGATGTGAGCTGACCCGGGGCATCGGGCACGAGAGTGACCTGTGCGGGCTTTGTCTCCAAGACAAGACGGATAAAGTCTTCGGAAGGATAACCTTCGATATTGAGTTCAGTGGCAATGGCCGCCTTCAGCAAAGGGACATCCGCGCGACGAATGTGCCTCTCATCGGGACGAGGATGAACTGTGATGCCCTGAGCGCCCGCCTCTTCACAAGCCAATGCGAACTTGACAAGGTCAGGATTGTTCTCACCACGAGCATTGCGTATCGTGGCAACTTTATTGATATTGACACTTAATCTTGTCATTTTTGCTTCTGTATTGTTATATTATATATAAAATAACGTTATAAATTACAAATATTACACTTGAAATGAGCCAAAATTCTGATTTCGGCACAATATTTGTAATACATAAGGCAAAGTTAATGAAAAACATTGAAAACACCAAAACAAAAGTAACATTGACGACACAAGAGACACTCATACAACGCGATGACTGCAGCATGGTGACCCTATTATGCTCACCTTCGGACTACAGTGCCAGCATCCTCACCCATGCGTGCGAGGATGCCGGAGCTCCTGTCGTAGACCTGCTGACGAAGCCTGCCGACGACACGAGCATCAGTGTGACCCTCAGACTGCGTTGCGACGATCCCACTCCGGCTATTCATAATCTTGAACGATATGGATATGAAGTGGCGGAAGCGGAAGGCAATAACTACACTGACTCTATGATCGCGGCAGAACGGCTACTCGAATTGCAAGTGATGCTCAACGTATAACATTTGAATCGCGATGAGACGAACCACATTAGCGTTGTATGGAAAATCCCGCCAAGATCAGAATCTGACGGGGATAATGAATTTTATGGCCGAAGCCCGCATGCGGGGATTCGGCCTTTTGTGTCATGAAAAGTTTGCCGCTTACCTTTCGAGATTCGGAGAGAATCCTGATTTCATACCCCCGAAATTCTCAGGGATACCGGATGCTGACGTTGCAATAAGTTTTGGTGGAGACGGCACATTCTTAAGGACAGCCCGCCGGCTGGAGTCAACGGGAATGCCGATAGCTGGCATCAATACCGGAAATTTAGGCTATCTTGCCCATTTCTCACTTGATGACATACCTCTTCTACTTGACGGCATTCGCGACAAATCACTGCAAATGCAACCCAGAAAACTCATCGAAGTATCCGGACATGGGATACCGGAAGGATTCCTACGCTGTGCACTCAACGAGATAGCTGTGCTGAAAGATGATTCTGCATCCATGATCAACGTCAATGTGGAACTTGACGGCTTCTTTCTTGCGGACTACAGGGCAGACGGACTCATAGTGTCTACAGCGACAGGAAGCACGGCATACAACCTGTCGGTAGGTGGACCGATATGCCAGCCGGAGCTGGATTGCATGGTGCTTGCTCCGGTGGCGCCACATTCCCTGACATTGCGCCCGATCGTAGTATCGGGAAACTCTGTGTTGAAGCTCAAGATGACTTCACGGACCGGATCATACAGGCTCAGTGTGGATGGATACAGCCTGACGATGAAAGAAGGGAGCAGCCTTGAATTGAAGGCCGCCCCCTACGTGGTGAATTTATTATCGCCTCACGATGACACGTTTGCGGCGTCACTGCGTGAGAAACTGCTTTGGGGTCGCAGTTAACGATTATTTTACTATAACCTTTGAAGTTTTGAGAGAGCCGTCGGATAGCTTGGCAACCTTTACAAATATACCATTCTGAGGTTGCGCCACACTCACTCCTGAAAGATTGAAGAACTCAGCAGAAACTTCTTCTGCATCTGAACCAACAGACTTTACGCCAGAGGCATCAACGACTTTCACTTTGTTGGCATTGAGAATAGTGCCGTTAGGATTGATGATGAAGGCTGCTACATAGAGCTTATCCTTGTCTTGGATCACATCATTGGAAGCAATGTCGTAGGAAAATTCCGAAGCATATGGCTTATTGAATTCGATATCGGCGGGAACTGAGTCATCGACACCCTTCATACCATTGACATCAACCACCACATCATTGAAAATCAGATCCGGAACTTTGGAGGGCCATTTAGTAAGGACTTCAAGTTCAGTACCTATGTAGTTTACGGCTGAACCAGGAAAATAGTTAGATTGCCACCAACTTTCATCTTCTCCGGTAAGTCCGTTATTAATCAAAAGATAGCCAACTTTGTAGCCGGCGTTTTCCTTATTTTCAAAGAATGTAGCGGCTGAAGATACATTAATCTTGGTCTTCTCTTCATTTGCCCAAACAGCATCAACCGAAATGTCGGCAGGAACAACAGTCTCCATGGATGCAATCACTTCTTTCTTCATACCGAATCCATCAGTGGTATTTCCATAATATGGGTCTTCAGTGCCGTTTCTATTCAAAGTAGAATTGGGGAAACCAGAGAAACTAACCGGGAATTCTGAAGTGACCTGCATAGGATCTCCATCATGATACGCAGCCAACACTACATTGTCACCATACAATTCATTTAACTGCTCAAGTGCAAAATATCCGCGAGTACACCAGCCACACCATGTCCCGGTGAATTCCTCGAGCATCGGACGATGCTTAGGTACAAAAGGAAGCACCTTCAGTGCGCAAGAAGCAGAAGACCCCGGATTTTCATTATCCATACCATTCACCTTATTGATTGCCAGATCAACCGTGAACTCACCAAGCTCAGACATTGCGGCTATCGGGAAGTCGACTGATGTGCTATTGACAAAGTTGGATGCAATCGGGCTATCAAACTCGAGTGTGCGGTCGAAACTCTTGCCATCCACAGTGTAAGTATAGCCAATAGATGTCACATCCTTAATGCCTGGAGTAGAGATAACTGCCTTGATGTTAAAATCCTTATCGAGCGGAGCATAGGTTGTGGGAACGCTTTTAATGCCTACGCTATATTCCGGGAACTCACCTTCGATGGTCACATAAATCATCGCTGAAGCACCAAGCTTATCGTTGTAAGACACCCACTTCAGGAAGTCTTTGGAAGCACGGATATAAAGAGAGTTCGGATTGTCGCAAGGAGAAAGGAGCAAAGGATATTGCTGCTTGTTGGAGAGGACTTGCCCCTTTTCTACTGCAGGCACAGTGAAGCTATAGCCCACGTATATGCCATCTTCAGTGATCACGTAAGGCTCAGACAGAGTCGCAGAAATCTGACCGAATGAGTCTTCGCTTCCTGGTAGAGAAATCTTTTCCGGAGTGACTTCTGCTGCACAAACATCAGGAACTGTCACCTTGACACCATCTATTTTCTCGAGTTTCAGTTCTTTGGAGAGCCACATGGAAGTCGACTCAATACCCTCATATGCATTCAGGACTGCACGGATGGACGTAATTTTCTTACCTACCAAAGCCGGGTCTACGATACGGATAGCCGCATCGTAGATTTCAGATTTTCCCTTACCCCAGATAGCGTATTCATCGCCGGCGTAAGAAAATGTAATTGCACTTTCTGTTGCCATAGCCGAGATCATAGCTGAACCCAGAAGGCAAGAAGCAAAAAATTTCTTCAACATATCTTAGTAACTATAAACTATTAACTATAAACTATTAACTACAAACTATTAACTACAAATTATCAATCAATGGACAACCTTCTTAAAGGAAGCAACCGAGCCGTCTTCATATACCACGCGCTTGATGACCATACCTGAAGCCGGATTTGACATTTCACGACCAGCAACATCATAGTACCTGACTTCCGCTACCTTCTTATCCCCATTGACACCGGCCACAGCTGATAGATCTTCAAGATTTAGAGTCACAATTTCGCTTCGTGTCTCTTCTCCTTCGTATTTATAGACAGACTGAACCCCAATAGAAGATATGCCTTCTGCAAAGAATGCTATTTGACGCATGGTACCACCATGATTTATAATATAGTCTGAATGGAAAGACCAAGGAATTTCCACCATATCCTCATTAAGTTTATAATCAGAAGCATCAAAAGTCCATTCTTCACCATCTATATAGATAATATAACCTAAATTTTCGGTGATAAGCACATCACCTTCAGTTGACAATCCGGGGATATTGAAATATAGGTCATACTCATCAAAATGTTCCATAAAGTCAATAAACACGAGATTACATGGATTTTGGGGAATTCCTGCAAATGAATCCTGATGATTAAGAACAAAGTCGGAGAACTCATCAAGTTCGTACAGCTCATCTTTCCCAAGATTCAGCAATAATACGACGTCGGGATCTTTAGGATAGATTGTATTTTCTTCGAAGTCCCATACCAATTGATAAAGATAGTCATCCGGTAAGAATTCATAATACTCCTCATCGTAATCTTCATCATAGAAGGATTTTGCAGCTTTTGTATAGACATGGAATCCCCGGCAAATTCCAATATACTGATTCGGCCTGATAGAAATAATTGCATTAGAGTCTTCATATTCTACGGTTCCCTTAATCCAAGCATCAGGCATTTCCGTACTAAATCCCTGGAAATAAATCTCGTCAAATCCTTGAGCCCAACTTACCGGCCAACCATAACCCTCTTCTTCACAATAATAGCTCCAGAAGTTCTTAGAAACCTCAATGTCACTTGGCACTTCAACAGCTTGCTCATTAAAGGGTGTCATTGATAGGTCATAAACGCCATATCCAACCCATGAGTTATCATCAGTATAGGCATAACCAATAATCAGGTCTTCACTTAAACCATCAGCTGTTATTGATCCGTCTTCAGCAATGGTAAAAGAGACAGAGGTGGCATCAGTTACATTATACCAATTACCGTCTTCTTCGCTACTTTCTTCAGGGTCAAGTTCCAGAAGGCAAAGGTTGTATCCGTAGCTCTCATCATAAAAATCAAACCATTTGACAGTCTGAGGAAGACTCACTTCAATCTTATCTCCTTTCCTTACGCCTTTGATGTAAGTATCAGTAGCGCCATAAGGGATGATGTTATATAGATATACTTCATCATTGTCACTATATACGATATGTCCGGCTGAGGATTCATTGTAGTAATCTATCAAATACATCCAATACACAAAATAGCCGCTACCGGTGACGGTCATTTCCTGCTTTATGCCATCTGCGGAAGTAATGACATCTTCAGGATATCCAATTTTGGCAAGAGCCTTCTTGGGGGAAGGCTCAGAGCCTACGCGAAGGTTGCCAAATGGCCGGATCGTTGCACTTCTGTCAAAATTCTGAGGAAATGGATTAGATTGTTGTTTTGGGAGAACAGCCATTGAGCTAAATACGACAAAATTAGCACAAAGAGCAAGTAAAAATTTTCTCATAAAAACTACCCCTTAAGATTATTCACTATAAAAACACAAAGAATCAATTTTTTAGACCCCAAGATGGACTTGGGGTCTGATATTTAGATCTGGCAAAAATTATCGAACAATAGTTTTAAAGGATGAGGCACTACCATCAGTAAAGACAGTACGCTTGATGAAGATGCCTGCAGCAGGATTAGCCACTTCGCGGCCTGTCAGGTCATAATATTTCACTGATGCCACCTTAGCAGCTTCAACATCTTCAACACCCATGATCTCTTCTACGTCGAGCGTTATGATCTCGCTCCGCGTTTCTACACCGTCGCAATTATAGACGCTCTGGACTCCGAATGTATCGATACCTTCTACAAAGAAAGCCACTCTGTGGCGAGCAGACTCATAATCCTTTATGAACCAATAATTGCTGAACGACCAAGGAATTTCTTCCATTGATTCTTCCAAATAGTATTCATCTGCATCAAAGGTCCACTCTTCATCATTGATATACACGACATACTTCAGATCATCCAACAAAAGATATTTCCCTTCAGTGGAAACAGCGGGCAGATTGAACGAGAACAGATAGAATCCTTCATCTTCCATCACATCCTCAAATTCCAATCCATACGGGTTTTGCGGGACTCCATCGTAAGACTCCTGCCTGACAAGCTTCATATCCATAAGGTCGTTGACCATACGGACTTCACTCCTGGATGTATTGAAAAGCAGAACAATGTTCTTATCTTTAGCTTCCATAGTATTCTTATCAAGATCCCAAATAAGCTGGAACTCATAGTCGGAAGGCAGAGGCTTATCTTCGAAGAATATGTTGCCCTTATCGTCAGTAGTCATTTCAACACATTTTGTAAAGATATGATAAGAGGAGTAATCACCGACGTATTGATCTTGCGGGATTGAGACTATGGCTGTATTTCCATCCTTGACAACATTTGCCTTTACCCAAGCCTTTGGCATTCTTTCCACAAGTCCTTGAAAGTAGACTTCATCGCCGTCTTGGGCAAAGTTGACTTGCCATCCATATTCGTTTCCTTCAGAAGTCCAATAATTTTTCAAGACTTCGAGATTTGCAGGAACTTCCACAGGCGTTTCATCAAAAGAAGAAATCTCTATTTTCGATGCGCCTAACCCGATCCAGTCTCCGTATTCGCTATCGCAAGCGCCGAAAATACATTGCTCGTCGAGACCTTGAGCCACCATTGTGCCAAATTCATCAACTGAGAATGTCACAGATGCTTTTTCTTTAGGAATGTATGAAGTAGTAGGATATCCTTCATCGTCGACACCCTCCACGATATCAACGAGAGTGTAATAGTAAGCTTCCACATAACCATCCGAATCATCATAAAAAATAGCTTGAGGAAGATCAACTATAACCTTATCACCCTCCTTGACACCTTTGAAATATGTCTTGGTAGGAAGATCTGCGAATATATTATATATATAGACATCGTTGTCGTCGCCATAGATGACGTGGGAAGCCATCACCTTATCCTCAAACACCTCAAGACCATAAGACGACATGGTCAAACCACTCGTTGTGACTGAGACTTTTTGTCTTTGCCCTTCAGCGGAATAAATAATGTCAGTCATTGAACTGAGTCCGGGAGCGATCTTAGCAGTATTGGCCATTGCAGAGACGGCAACGCACATAGCCCCTATAGACAGTAAAAATTTCTTCATATGATTTAGTTTTAATTTTTAATACAAAAGTATTGAAAAAGTATGGAGTATGCAAATAATATAATGAAAAAGTGGAGAGCGGAGGGCGGAGAGCGTGGCAATATCAGGAAAGTGTTCTTGCGCTTGAGGCGCCGAAAAGCCAGGAGGCAAGGAAGGGAGATGAACGCAAGACGGCGCTGACAATCAAACAGAGGGCTATGACGAGAGCTGAAATTGCCAAGCCTATGGAGAGCATGGCGAGCACTGAATTGCCGGGACCGGACGAAAGGAAACCCTTCATGAATGAGAGATTCGGGATGAAAAAATAGTGAAGATAGTATATATCGAGCGTGCGGCTTCCTACAAATGACATCACATTGCTGACTGTCGTGCCTTTGTCAAACCAATCGCGATATGACCGGAAGGAAATGAGCAAGGTCATCAAGCCTGAGAAACGCATGGCTGTCATCACAAAGTCCCATTCGAGAGAATAGCGGTGGCGACAACCGTAGAAAATCACAAGAGCGAAAAAGGAGAGTATCATCAGTGCCTTGAAATATTGATTGTCTACGACCTTCCACGTGAATGATTCGAAACGCCGTGCGAAGATGCCAAGCATGAAGTAAGGCCAATAGTTGAGCGTGTGCCAAGTCTGAAAACCCACCACAACTTTCGGGAGTTTCACGCCATCAGTGAAATAGTTGAACACAAAGGGGGCGACAAACGACACGCAAAGAAGTACGTAAAGAGGAATATTGCTTCCGGATTTCCTTACAATCAGAGCCACTGCAAGATACACGACAAACATTTCTAAGAGAGAGATCGTAAACCAATAGGGATTTGATGTCCAGATGAAATGGAACTTCCATCCCTTCATACAGACTCCATAAAGGAAGCAGAAGACCGACAATCCCACTATCTGAGCCTGAAACTTCTTGGTCATTACCCTTCTGACGGTATTCCACGTCCACTTCTCAGCCATACGAAATGCGAAAAAACCGCTTACGAAGAAAAAGAGAGGCATGCGGAACATGGTCATCATATAGTAGACGCCGGAGAAGGACGCGTTGGTGATCGGCATCTTTACGTAGGCGTTGGTCACATGAGAAAACACCACGAGAAGAATGGCGAGTCCTCGCATGGCATCGATGTAGCGAAGACGGGGGGATTTTAATTCATAATGCATAATTCATAATGCATAATTGGGGTTATTCGGGTGCAAAATTAATAAAAAATTTTGAGAACTATTAAAAAAATTACGGATTGCCCCATAAGAGAGAGTGATGCAATTTATATAAAGAGTTGTGACCATAATGCAGTTTTTGACTATAGCGTTTGTATATAAAAATATTTTTGCTTAACTTTGTAGCGTAAGAAAGAAGATAGCAGAACTTCCTCTTTTCATCTCAAAATGTTTCATTATAATTTAAATAACTATAACTTATGAAAAAATCTTTACTGCTGCTGGGACTTACGCTTTCCGGCATCACTCTTGTAGGCAAAGCCGACAGCAAAGTTTATGTGTTCGACGCCCTTGGAATCGTAGGGGGCGTGTCAGACAACGGACAGTATGCCGCTATCACTGATGACGAACAATCTATAGCGTATTTATGGCGTGCCAGCAATCCCGAAGAGCTCTTTGACATAAGCAAGGTCGGGGAGCCAGACGCTCCTTCCTCACAGCGTCCCCAATTCACGACCGCAATGGATGTATCAGACAATGGCATCGTGGTTGGCAGCATCGGATATGCCGATTTCTACCAGTATCCAGCCTACTACAAGGATGGAGAATGGCATCATCTCCCAATCGCCCCGGATGCTTCATACACAAACGAGGCTGTCTGCATCACACCCGACGGAACTGTAATAGCCGGATATCAACATATGAAGCCAAAGTCAGCCGCAAGCGATGGCACGTCACGCGGACAATATTTCCCTTGCCAATGGGTTCTTCAGGAAGATGGCAGCTATGAACTTAAAATGTACAATGACATAAAGCTCCCCGATCATCAGGGATTCTACCCTATGACCCAGACACCCGACGGCAAGGTGATAGGCGGCTATGTCTTTGCCGGCTTCGGAAGCATTCTTAACGCTCTTATCGTGGAAGGGGAGCTTGTAATGTTTGACGAGATCTCAACCTTTAAGGACTGTCTTGAATATAAAGGCAAGTACTATACAGGAAAGGATGAAAACGGCAAACAGACTTGGACCGACGACATCAACGATCCCAACATCGTCTGGTATGAGAAGACACTGATCAACGGCTACTATGACGGTAGCAGAGGAGAGGAAAGCATGATGAACGGCTTCTTCACCAACTGTGACGACAATGGCAACTTCTACGGAGCCCGTAGCTACGTCACAAACATCACCGCGGATTATGACGGAGTCGTGACGGATTGTGCCATAATATACAATTACCTTACCGATACCTGGTATAATGAGGAGGCTACGAATTTCTTTTCCGCAGGAATTGGGGAAGAGCTGATTTTCACAGGCACCGGCGAAGTGATCGAAGGCAATGACGTCAGCGACGTGAAGGAAGCATACGGAATCACAAGCAAATACACCATCAACGGCGTAAGCAAAATATCCTCGGATGGCAAGACACTCGCAGGCGTGGCATCGGATACCAATCCGGCTACCGGAGAATACGAGTATTATCCATTCATAATACAGGTTGATGGAGACACAGGTGCAACTCCTGAGATAGCAGGCTCGCCCAAGAAGGGCCTTGTGATTGCTACCCAGGGACGCATAGAGGTGCTGAATGCCGATAATGTAGCAGTCTATGACCTGAACGGCCGTCTGGTAGGAACCGACAAGGTGACTGAGGTCAATGCCGGCATCTACATGGTGAAGGCAGATGATGCCAGCTATAAAGTCGTCGTGAAATGAAAATCCAAAAATCTTTAATATCCTTCATAATGCTTGCATCGGAAGCCGCAATATCGGCTCTTCCGATGCAAGCAGATCCGGAAACTCCCGCTTATATCCTTAATCTATCCGGCGGCAAGCTTCCCAACGGGGTGGAGACAGTCAATGCCAATGGGCAGCTCCCCAAAAAGACAGCCTACAAACGCGGATACACGGAGTCGGGATGGACAGTAGACCGTCTCTACAATCTCGGCTATGTGGCCGTGACCCCGACGTACACAGCCGGGGAAGGAAGTTGTGAGAACATCCTCACCCTCCCAACGTTGAAAATCGGGAAGGGACACAGGCTCCAGTGGAAGTCTCAATCCCTCTACAGGCATTTTCCGGAGAGCTACCGAGTGGAGGCGGTTCCTGCAGACGGGAGTGCCCCGGTCGTATTGACCAAGATTGAGACAGAGCCATATTTTATCACGCCCCACGACATATCGCTTTCTCCGGTGGAAGGTCAGGAGGTGACGTTGCGTTTTGTATGTACAAGCAGCGAAGGCTATATGCTGGCCATGTGGGACGTACAGGTAGGAGAGTTTGAAGCTGAGCAATCCCCGGTAGAAGAACCTTCCACCGAATCCCACGATCCATTCATGCGCAAATATCTCGTCGATAGAGGCACAGGGATGTGGTGTGTCAACTGCCCGGGTGGAGACTTGATGATGGATCAGCTTCTGGAACTCTTCGGAGACAGGGTCATCCCCTTGAACACCCATGTCAACGATGCACTCGGCAATCAGGTATATTGGAATGAACTTGAATGGTATTCGGTGCCACGGATGATGCTAAACCGCATAAAGGCATCCGCAAGCTCTGGAACGATAAATTTCAGCCCATATTACGATGAACCTACGTCATTTGCCATACGCCTCGATGAGATTCCCGCTCCGCAGGAACGCATGCTCGAAATGACAGCACATGTAAGCGTCAGCGAGGCAATCGCCAATGAAGACGGGCGTTATCGTCTGGGCTACGTAGTGACCGGAGATTTTCATGACCCCACAAATAAGGATTTTTTCCAGAAGAACAATTTAAACCAGCCCTCAGCCGGTGCTTACTTTTACCTACCTTCCAACATTCTTCCGGAACTGATGTATTATGACGACGTCACGTTGACCACAGAGGGGGCATTCAACGGCATCGAAGGATCACTTCCGGCTTTGATGGAAGCGGGGAAAGACTACGAGGTAAGATGGCAAGCCGAGGTGCCCGAACTTCTTTCCGATGCCGCTAAGGCACGTGTGGTGGCATACGTGCTCGACATCACAACGGGAGAAGTCCAGAACACCGATGCGCTGCGGGTAGGCGAGCATCCGACCGGAGGAGTAAGCAGTTTACGTGAATCTGAATCACCCGGTATACTTGGTGCCACGCGCGAAGGGGTAAGCGTAATGCTTACCGCAGGAGATGCGTATCGCCTTGAGATATATAGCATGGCAGGAAGCCTGATTGGTTCACACAGCGGCATAGGGCGTGGATATGAAGTTTTGCCGCATCAGACAGCACCGGGAATCTACATAATTACCCTCACTACGACCCACACGCGTACCTCCGTGAAGGTGGCTGTGCGCTGAAAATGATATGGAACAGGATAAGGCTTTCCTCGACAAGAATAAGTTAGGGCTGACAGGACTTGTATCCCTTGTGTTCGGGATGATGGTGGGGAGCGGCATCTTCAACATTCCGCAGAATATGGCTGCCGGAGCCGGCCTGGGAGCAGTGATGATCGGATGGGCCATAACCGCAACCGGCATGCTGATGCTGGTCTCCACTTTCAAGATGCTTAGCGACCGTCATCCGGAACTGAACGAAGGCATATACCTATACGCAGAAAAGGGGTTCGGACGCTTCACCGGCTTCAACATAGCATGGGGATACTGGCTATGCGCATGCTTCGCCAATGTGGCTTATGCCGTGATGCTCAACGATACGTATGGGGCGTTTTTCCCTGTATTGCTCGAGCATGGGATACCGACCATAATATTCTGCTCAGCCCTTATATGGGTGATGTATTTTCTTATCAGCTCGGGAATACGCACCTCATCGATCATAGCCACCGCAGCGGCTACACTAAAGCTGTGTGTGATAGCGCTGATTATCATACTGCTCGCACTCAACATAAAATATGAGACGCTTACGGCTGACGTCTGGTGTCTGGGCACAGGTATCGGGGGAATAACGAGCCAGGTGAAGAGCACGATGCTCGTTACTTTGTGGTGCTTCATAGGAATAGAGGGAGCAGTGGTGATGTCAGGAAGGGCGCGGCGCCAGAGCGATGTGGGGAAAGCCGGAGTGCTCGGATTTCTTGCGGCATGGATACTTTATGTGCTGGTTTCGGTGTTCTGTTTCGGAATCATGTCACGTGCCGAACTTGCAGGCTTGGAAGATCCATCGGTAGCATACGCTTTGAGGAGCATCTGTGGAGAATGGGCTTACTGGCTGGTGATAACCGCAGTGATCATTTCAATCACCGGGGGCTGGTTTGCGTGGACCATAGTGACTGCAGAGCAGCCCTATTCAGCAGCACACCATGGAATATTCCCGAAGTTCCTTCTGAAAAAAGACGGAAGTGACTCCCTGCAGCCGGCGCTGCTGGCATCGAGCGTAATCATGCAGTGCTTCCTGTGTCTTGTGGTGATGGCGGAAGACGTCTACCTGTACGCGCTCAATATCACGGGACTGATGGTGCTTCCTGCATATCTCTTCAGCGGGCTATTCATGCTTAAGATAGCGAAAGCTGATTATAAGAATCATCTGCTTGCCGAGCATGCCAAAAGAGGATATGCATATGCTCTTATCATAGGGATAAGCTGCACTATCTTCTGCATCTGGATGCTGTATGCTGCCGGGATAGGACTTTTGCTTCAGGCTTTCGCATTCTATCTTGCCGGATTGCCGCTTTATAAAAGGAATAAGGGTTAAGGCTTTCGGGGTCGCATGGATGTGCTCACTGCGTTCGCACCACAATCATGAGCTTTGGGAAGACCAGGCTCAGAGCTTAAGTGTTAAAAAGCATATTTTTTGAGGGTGACAAATAAAAAAAATGAAAAAAGTTTTTGTCAATTCAAAAATAAGTATTAACTTTGCACCGTTTTTGAAAGCAAAACATGTTTTATTATTTTAAATTTATAAGAAAATGAAGAAAATCGTTCTCGCTCTCGCTGTTGTATTCAGCGTAGCACTCGTATCTTGTGGCAACAAGAACGCAGAAAATGCAGATTCAGTAGAAGTAGCTGCAGAAGCAGTTGAAGCAGTAGTTGAAGATTCAGTTGCTCCAGATTCAGTTGCAGTTGACACTGTAGTTGCTGCTGAAGTTGTAGAAGCTCCCGCTCAGTAATCAACAGAGAAGCAGAGTACGTATCTCAATAGATGAGACACGTCAAAAAAAGATAATCAGTGCATTCCCAATGGGGGGTTTGCACTGATTTCTTTTTATCAATGCATTTTATCAATGCATAATTCATAATGCACAATGCATAATTGAGCAATTCCATTCTCATACGTATGAATTATATTCATTGCAAAAATGATATTTTACGAATTAGATGAATTACACGTTATAAATTATGCATTATGAATTATGAATTATGAATTAGAGTAACTATGATTGACTGGATATATAATATACAGAATGTGATATTTGATCTTGGGGGCGTTGTGATCGATCTCGACAGAGACAAGGCCGTCAGGGCGCTTGAGGAACTTGGACTCGAGGGTGCAGACGAGATGCTCGGCCTATATGGACAGAAGGAACCCTTTTTCGGGCTTGAGACAGGAGAACGCCCTGCCGGGGAATTCTTTGACATCATGCGCTCCAAGATGAAGCCCGGCGTGACAGATGCGCAGATAACAGAGGCTTTCAATCAATTTCTTGTGGAGCTTCCCGCAAAGCGGCTTGAGATGCTGCGCAGGATGAGGATGGCAGGCTACCGCATTTTCATGCTCAGCAATACGAATCCGGTGATGTATCACACATGGATAGACCGCGCATTCCGTCAGGAAGGAGGCTCAGTGAACGACTATTTTGATGGCATCGTCGTGTCATTTCAGGAACTGACATGCAAACCGGATGTAGAGATCTTCAGGAATCTGATGCGCCGCTATGGCCTCAATCCGTCAGAGACGTTGATGCTTGATGATTCTGACAAGAACTGCAGGGCTGCTGCAGAGGCCGGAGCACACGCATTCAAGATAGGAAAGAGTGCAGATGACGACATGATGGCGATCTGCGAGGCGCTGCTGGAAGCCAAATCATAATAATCAATAGCCAAGGCAGGATTTTCAGGAGCAAGGGAAATAAGATTATGAGAAAGGCTGTAACAATAGGGACTTTTGATGGCGTACACAGGGGACACAGGCTTGTGCTTGACACCTTGAAGAAGGAGGCGGAGAAAAGAGGTTTGCAACCGGTTGCAATCACGTTTGACCGCCATCCGTTGGAGTTGGTGGCCCCGGAACGGGCTCCCGGAAACCTCATGAGCCCTGAGCGTAAGGCAGAGACTATAAGGCGCGAGGGAGTGCAACCTCTTGTGCTTCCTTTTACGGAACAACTACGGAGCATGCGGGCGTTCGAATGGCTTGACTATATCCATCGCAAATATGACGTCGACCTGCTTGTAGCGGGCTATGACAACACTTTCGGGAGCGACGGCTTAGACATGAGCATAGCGGACTACAAGGCAATAGGAGACACCATAGGGATAGAAGTGATATCCGCACCGGAAGAAGATGGGGTAAGCAGCAGTGCTGTGAGGAAAGCCGTGAAAGCCGGCAACATTGAGAAGGCTCGTGAATTGCTCGGACATATGCCCGAAATAGAAGGGAAGGTTCTTCCCGGATTTCATGTCGGGAGAGAAATAGGGTTTCCTACCGCAAACCTTCAGGTCAATCCGCGCACAGCGCTGCCTGCCCCGGGCGTATATGCTGCATTAGCGTACATAGGGGACTCGGATAACGGAATGCCAACGATGGTCAATATCGGATTCAGGCCTACGTTTGAGGGGACAGAAAAAGCATCGGGACATCTGACTGTAGAAGCACACATCATAGGAGAGGATGAGAATTTATACAACCGTACGCTCCGCCTGGAATTTGTCGGAAGGCTAAGGGATGAGAGGAAATTTGGATCGTATGATGAATTGACGGCTCAACTTAAGATGGACAAGGAAGAGACGTTGAAGAGAGTGGAAGGGATGGCATAGTAGAAAGTGGAGAGCGGAGGGTATTGGGGAGAGGAGAGAGTGGAGGGTATGGATATACAAAAGAGGCTTGGATTCCCTCCAAGCCTCTTTTGTATTGTCTTTTTGCTTTCTGATTATTGTGCAGGAGTTTCGGCTGCAGGAGCTGCAGGAGTTTCAGCTGCTGCGGGAGCCGGGGCAGCTGCGGGAGCTGTAGTAGGAGCAGGAGCAGGAGCTGTGGTAGCAGCAGGAGCAGGAGCCATGCCTGAACGCGTGACAGGAGTCTTGATTGCGAAAGATGCGCAGATGCTGATAACGCAGATGAAGATAGCGAGACTCCAAGTTGCCTTTTCAATGAAGTCGGTAGTCTTACGGTAGCCCATATACTGGTTGCCCTGGCTATAGTCAGAAGCAAGACCACCACCTTTTGACTTTTGGATGAGAACAGCGCCGATAAGAAGCAGCGCAGCGATCACGATGAGAATGCTGAGAAAGATATACATGATTATGTAGTTTGTTTATGTGGAAGGGCATTTCTGACCACCCCACGATGATTTATAATTACACGTTTATAGCGACTCCAGAGAAATTACTTTCTTAAGGAATCGTATTTGGTCTGCAAAGTAAATACTTTTTTCTGGATTATTCAAACTTATTTGGGTAATAATTTCCAAAGCACGCCGATAATTGCCATTTTTTATCAAAATTTTGGCAAAACTTTCGGTCAAAGAGGGTTTTTCGTCCTCTTTAGGCTCTTTTTTCGGTTTAATCCGTGGAGCAGGATTCTGACTCAAAAAGGCATCGATAGCTCCCAGTGTAGCATCCGGTGCGATGTCGTCAGAGCCCTCCCCTTCCGCCGCTTCCTTCTCAAGAATTGCCACATAGTCAATGGCCGGGGGAGCCACCGGGACAAGAGCCTCATCATCAACAGCGGCAGCATCCATAGCACTGCCAAATCTCTCGATAAAAGAATCAATGGTGTCTGCAGTAGACAAGTTCGGGCGACAAGAAGTGCCATAGAAATCCTGAAAATCTTCAGTTGCATCCCCAAGGATAGACTTCAATGCATCCGGATCTCCTATATTGGCAGCAATTCTACGCCGGAGCATCCTTAGGCGCACAGGATCCCTCTCCGATGCGATAGCTTCAATATCAGGAATCACATAGTAGGGAAACTGCCTAATTTCTTTTGATTCATCAGCCATAAGACAATTTATTTACCAGTTACCGAGAGTGGCGTTGAAGATAAGCTCCACCAATTCGTCGCATATCTCCTCGCAAAGCCCGTCTTGAACGTCATTAAGCATGAGCGAACTATCAAACTGCCGATAAGCTGAGAAAGTCTGGTCGACATCATTGGCAGAATTGATATGGTCGGTATATTTCACCTTCACCGTAATGGTCAGTCGGGTCTCAGTGGCGTAGGCATCGGTGCCGACAGCCTGCGGAGAGAGAGAATAGCCGGTGATCTCGCCGCTCATTTCAAGGTCGGACGTGCCGCTGACCTCCTGCAGCCTCGTCTGCCTTGTGATGGTATTAAGAAGCTTATTCTCAAAAGTCTGCTGCAAAGGAGCGTAAACCAAAGCTGCGCGAATCGGGAATTCTGAGACATGTATCGTCTTATATATGTCGTAGTTGAGGGCAGATCCGTTGAACTTATAGCTTATAGTGCATCCTGCCAGCAAAATAATAGCCGACACTGCACACGTGATATAAGAAAGAAAACGTCTCATGTATATAATAGTCAAGAAATACCGAGTTCCTGCATTTTTCGATAAAGTGTACGTACAGATATTTGAAGTTCCTCAGCAGCCAGTTTCTTATTGCCGTCATGCCGAGCGAGAGTTTCCTCTATTACTTTTTTCTCCGAACGGTCGAGCGGATTGTCGGAAAAATCAGCATTGGAGTGATCGGGTGCCATGAGAGCCCGCACATCTGTGAAAGAGCCGGCATGCTTATCATCTCCTTTGTCATTTACAATCTTCTTTAGGCTCTCAATTTCGTCGCGCAGCGAAAACAGCATCTGGAATATCATCTTTCTTTCCAAAGCAGCCGAATCGTCGGAGGAAGCCAGCATCGGGGTAGATTGCGGATCATGTTTCAGAGGGAGTATATCAAGCAACTGGCGACGTGAAATTTCAGAACCGGCATCAAAAAGGGCGAGCTGGTCGATGATATTTTTCAGCTGGCGCACATTGCCGGGCCAGTTATAGAGCATCATGGCGCGTTTTGCCTCATCACTGAAAGAAATAGGCTTCGTCATGTATTTCTCTGCAAAATCTGCAGCAAATTTGCGTGCCAGCAACACGATGTCGTCCCCACGCACATTGAGTGGAGGGACATTGATCACCACAGTGGAAAGACGATAATACAGATCTTCACGAAACCTTCCTTCCGCCACGGCCCTCAGCAGGTCGACATTGGTAGCGGCCACGACACGAATGTCGGTGGTCTGCACTGTGCTGCTTCCGACTTTAAGGAACTCTCCCGTCTCGAGCACACGAAGAAGCCTTGCCTGAGTGGTCAGCGGGAGTTCTGCCACCTCATCAAGAAATATGGTGCCTCCGTCAGCCTCCTCAAAATAGCCCTTACGTGCTGAGACAGCTCCCGTAAACGATCCTTTTTCGTGACCAAACAGTTCGCTGTCGATAGTGCCCTCGGGGATAGCCCCGCAATTGACGGCTATATATTTCTTGTGCTTCCTTGCACCGTACTGATGTATTATCTTTGGGAAGAACTCCTTGCCGGCACCGGAGGGTCCGGTCACAAGAACAGACAAATCGATCGGGGCGACTGTCACCGCCCTCTTTATAGCCTCAATGAGAGCGGGAGAATCGCCAATGATCGAAAGTCGCTGCTTGACACGAAGGATTTCCTCAGGGATTTCGGTTTTCATCGTTGTCGGTGTTTTCGTCGTAGTCGGTGTTGTCAACGAGTCTGATCTGATCACTATATTTTATCAATGACAGTCACAACCATTGCCGCAACCACAACCGTCGTCGCAATTGCCATGATGCGAGCATCCACACCCACAGGCATGCTTAGGATGGAGCTCTTCGTCGGTAGCATCACGCACTTCTACAATCTCACCCTCAAAATCTACCGTCTTGCCGGCAAAAGGATGGTTGAAATCCATTTCTATGATTTCAGGAGAAACCTTCACTACGCGTCCACTGACGATATCGCCTGTATTGGTCATCATATCGAGCACAGAGCCTTCCTTCACTTCCACAGCCATCTTGCCATCGCGCATGAAAGCCTCTACAGGTATCTGCTGCACGTATTCTTCCACACGAGGACCGAAAGCCACCTCCGGAGGAAGGGTTACAGAAAAGCGATCACCTTTACCGAGACCCTTGATAGTGGCAATAAGACCCGGGATCACTTCATTGCTGACTCCATACACCATCACATCGGGAGCGGATGGTTTGGCCTCAAATAACAGTTCGCCGGTGTCGGCATCTTTAACAGTATATGCGAAGGCAACAAATTTGCCGTCGCCGATTATTTCTTTATTTTCCATTTCGATTCAAATCATTTTTGATAATGCATAATTTTATAATGCAAAATTATTATCACTAATATTATAACGCTTATGAGGCATTATAAGAATCTATAATTTTTATAATTTTCTATAATTCTAATTAAGACGGCTTTTATCTAATTAGGCTTATTGGGCTTATTAGGCTTATTGGGCTAATTAGTCTAATTGGGCTTATTGGGCTTATTGGGCTAACCGGCAGGAATCACTGCTTCGGGCTCTTCTGCCGGAATAATATCGGGATTTTCTTCAGCAGGAATGTCATCGGGATTTTCTTCAGCAGGAATGTCATCGGGATTTTCTTCAGCAGGAATGTCATCGGGATCTTCTTCTGCCGGAGTATCGTCAGGATCTTCTTCTGCCGGAATGTCGTCGGGATCTTCAGCTGATTCCTCATCTATGGCAGCATCCGAGGCTTCATCTTCTTCGTTGCCATCTTCCGGATGTTTGAGTTCATACTGCTGATGTATCTGACGGACGTCGAAATAGAATCCTTTTTGCACCTTGTCGCGCAAGCGACGTGCAGTCTCTTCCTCCGGCTCGACGATAAGATAATCGAAACCGGGTTCAATAAAATCAGCATCAACGGCATGATAGCCCATAAGCTGCACCATGTCATATTCATGAGCCGGATAAATGACAAACCAGGCGTTTTCCTCATTTTCGCCCGTACCAGTACTCTTGATCGCGCCCAACAGATGCTCCAGACGGTATTCCCATATCTTGGCACTCATATCCTTGCGTCGCTCCTTAAGCACATGCACGAGAAACGACATTTGCCGCAGGTCAAACGGATTATCAAGCAAAGTAAGCTCGGCATATTTCCGGATAGTGTCGATTTCTTCCTTACTGTGAGAAGTCTTGTTGCGATAGGCATCTGTGACGCTTGAATACGGCGACTCACGATAAGGGTCATAGTCTTCCTGAAACATATATCCGAGATAAAGATGACGGAATTCATCGGCAGTCATAGTAGTGTCGTTGCGATTGAATTTTTTCATCAACTTCGGGAAATACATCGGATTCTTGGGGTCAAGAGTAGCTACACGAATGGCCTCCAGGTCGGGGCGTTCGACTGTCACCTGTCGCTTGGACGACTTCTTTGCCTTGACTTCAGGGCTTTTGGAATCAGGATTCACATCGGCAGCCGTCAAAGCCCAGTTGCCACCCTTTGAAGAAGAAGACCCGGCACGCCTACGGCTTGAAGAGCCTTTCCTGCTCTTCGAGGTAGTCTTCCTTTTCTTGGAAGATGAAGTGGATTTAGCCGTGGAAGCCGTCTTTTTAGCAGTATTTCTTGTAGCTGTCTTTTTCTTGGCTGTGGCAGTGGTCTTAGCCTTAGAAGAGCGTTTTTTGGCAGCCTCAGCCTCGTTAGGAACTGCAATTGCCATGCATATCACCGTCACGAGCATCCAAAGAAATGCCCGCCACCCTGACATGCGGCAATGCTTAAATGAAATTGAATTATCTTGCCTGTATTTCGAATCCGTCATATTTTCCAATCGGGAGTTACAATCCACATCCCTATTTTGTTAACGAGAATTTACTGATTTTGTTGTTTTGCGGCAACATCTCTTTTCTTAATTTCAGGATATTCAATACGAGAATGATATATAGTGGCAAGTCTCTTCTTGAATGTATCCTTAATGATACTGATATCCCTGAAATTGATAGGAGAATCCTTATACAGTCCATCAGCCATCTGCGAATCAATGATTTTGTCGACCAGAGCATTTATAGATTGAGGGCTATAATCCTTGAGAGAGCGAGAGGCGGCCTCAATGGCGTCAGCCATCATGAGTATAGTGGTCTCCTTGCTTCTCGGATTAGGTCCGGGATATTCAAACTTAGACTTGTCGACTATACCGTCGGGACTCTGGTTGACAGCGGTATTATAGAAATACTTGGCCACACCTTTACCATGATGTTCGAGAATGAAATCTTTGATTACCTGCGGCAGCTTTTCACGAGAAGCCATTGCCACACCCTCCGTGATATGGCTGATTATCTTGCGGGCGCTGGTCTCCGGGTCAAGGCCTGCATGAGGATTGACGCCGTGCTGGTTTTCAGTGAAAAAAATCGGGGAATCGCTCTTGCCGATATCATGATACAACGCTCCGGTCCTGACAAGAGTAGTATTTGCACCGATAGCGCGGGCTGCCTCAGCCGCAAGGGTAGACACCTGCATAGAATGCTGGAAAGTGCCGGGCGCCACTTCGGCAAGGTTCCTCAGGATAGGGCTATTGATATCACTCAGTTCCACCAACGTCACCATAGACGTGAACCCGAAAAGCTTCTCCACTACCAGGATCAGCAGATAAGCAAAAGAAAGCAGCACACTGTTAATGCCGAAGACACCTACCATACGCCATGAGAATGACGTCACCGTGCCTTCCGAGAGGGTCAGCATCATTGCATAGCAGACTATGTAGAGGACAAAGGTGATGAGAGCGGTGCGAAGCAATTGACTTCGTCTTGACAGATGATGGATGCTCAAAGTAGCGCTGATCCCCACGACAAATTGGATCACCACAAACTGGAACTGGAATGGGGCAGCAAGCGCAATCATCAGTATACAGACAATATGGGAGAAGATGGCAGTGCGCGCATCAGTGAAGACAGTGATGATAATCGGCACACCTGCAAAAGGTATCAGATAAAGACCTCCATTAAATACTTCAGAAGTCTCTATGGCTATCACTACAAAGAAAGTGATGAGAGCCACTATGAAAGTGACGGTCTTGAAGTCGTCGAAAATATCCCTTCTATAAACGGCCAGGAACAAATAGAGCAAGCAGAAGAGGATGGCAATATAGATGGCCTGTGCGGTAGTGAAAAACTTCTTTGAGAGAGTCTTTGATTCCGTCTTCTCAAGCATGTCTATGTAATTGTTGAGGTTGGTGAAGATCTGGGCATCAATAATGTCACCACGGTCGACAATCCTCTGCCCTTTCTTGATCACCCCGAGGGCCGAATTGACGTTAAGGTATTCCTGATCGCGAAAACGGGAGTTGGATATGGAGTCCATCACGATATTAGGCACAAGGCTTGCGTTCAAAGCCTTAGCGACATCTGTGCTCAACCTGACTTCGTGATTATGAGCAGACTTAGCAGCCACAAAAGCAGAATCCACAGCCTTATATGCCATATTTGGCGACATCATTCCAGAGGCATCAATGACCTTTACGGCATTCATATCCTCAGACTCATCGCTCATCCTGAGATGAGGATGGGAAAAAGAATGAATCCTGTCATACAGTTCAGCACTGACCACTCCCCTGCCATAGACTTCAGCAAGTTTTTTCCCAAGGAAAGTAGCATCGGAAGCACTCACATAGTTGCTGATGATCTTCGTGAACCTGTCAACGTTTCTTGCAGCCGTACGATAGTCTCTGACCACAAAAGGGATAAACGCCTTATCAATACTGTCACGCATCAATTGGGCAGAGACAGAATCTCTCATGACAGGAGTATCAAACTCAGCAGTCAGCAAAGGATATCTCCAAGGCTGATTGAGCTCGTAGCTGTAATTCTGATGATCACTCTTCATGAGGAGGAGCAGAATGATGACAGAAGCTGTCACAGCGACAGCGATCTTCAGCATAGTAGCATTTGTAATAAGGTCTTTAATTTTCATAATCTTGACTTTATTATATTACGGGCATGTGCAGTGACACACTTTGCCAGCCAGTCTTTCTTTGGGGTCTCACATTTGACGGTGATGATCTCCACCAGGTCTCCGCTATCAAGAGGATGATCAGGATTGACGAGCAACCGGTTGATCTTCCCCCCTATACAGTGATCACCAAGGCTTTCATGGACAGCATATGCGAAGTCCAGCACGGTCGCACCGGCAGGAAGGGCAAACAGATCCCCTTCGGGAGTGAAAACATAAATTTGCTTTGCAAAGATATTGAATCTCAGTGTATCCAGGAAATCTACAGCATTGGGTTCAGGATTGGCGAGAATTTCCTTGACAGAATTCACCAGATTGTCAAGACGCTCAGTGTCGGTCTGCACTCCATCCTTGTATTTCCAGTGGGCAGCATACCCGAGTTCGGCAATATCATCCATTTTGCGGCTACGTATCTGCACCTCAGTCCATCTTCCAAGACTATCACGCAAGGTCAGATGCAAAGCCCTATACCCATTATCCTTAGGGGTACGCAGCCAATCGCGAGTACGGTCAGGATGCACGGAATAGTCTTCTTTAAGTATATCAGCAATACGCCGGGCAATGGGTTCTTCCAAATCATCATCGTCATTCTCATAAATGACCCTGACAGCATATACATCGAATACTTCTTCAAAAGGGATCTTCTTATTCTGCATCTTGCGGAAAATAGAATATACACTCTTCACCCTTGCCTTGATCTCACACTGCAGTCCTTCGCTTTCCAACCGTAGGCGCAGAGGGGTCACAAATGAGTCGATCAATCTCTGACGTTGCTCCACACTCTGCTCCAACTTTTGGCATATCATCTCATAATTTTCGGGATCTTCACAACGAAAACCGAGATCTTCAAACTCAGTCTTCAAAGAGAACAGACCGAGTCTTTCAGCAAGGGGCGCATAGACATAAAGAGATTCCCGGGCCACTCTCCTACGGCGTTCGGGCCTCTGTGTAGAGATGTTGCGGAGATTGTGCATGCGGTCTGCCATCTTTACGAGGATCACGCGCACATCCGTGCTCATCGACATCATCATATCCCGAAGCTTCAGTGCCTGAGTTTCGGCAGCATGACCGAAAATACCACCGGAAAGTTTATTGATACCCGCCACTATAGATGAAATCTGAGGGCCGAAATTTGCTTCTATGTCCTCTATGGTACGGTCGGAGTGCTCCACAATGTCATGAAGAAGGGCGCAGACTATAGTCGTAGAACCAAGGCCAAGCTCCCTGCTGCATATCAGAGCGACAAAAAGGGCATGAAGAATATATGGGCTGCCATCATTCCGACGGCAACCCTGATGCGCCATGCGGGCAAAGCGAAATGCTTTGCCCACAAGTTCCACCTTCCTACGATGCTGGCTCTCCACGTATGATCGGAGAAGCGTATCGTAGACAAGGTCAATGGTTTTTTCTTCTTCCGGTCTAAATGCCTTTGAAGTCAGTTCTTTCATGTCACCACATACGGCTGATGTTTAACGTACGATAAACTTCTTTCCTGCGCGTATATAGATACCGGGCTGAAGACCGGATACGTCAGCAGTGCCACGCAAAACTATCCTTCCTGCAAGGTCGTAGACATCAGCGGAAGATACATTTTCAGCATCGATACCCTCTACAGATGTTTCAATGTCGCTGAAGACTGCAGCATTGATATATTCACCGGTGTTGGCATCGATCAGCATCAGACACACTTTCGTCTTGTTGACATCAGCAATGCCAGAAGGAAGATTGAATCCGAATGTGAAATCGATAGGCTCGCCTGCCTTTATTTCAGACGGGATATAGCCCCCCTTGCCATTGAATCCGGAGTAAACGCCACCTGTCTCCACAGCACTTGTGCCTCTCACCACATCGTCGTAATACCAGATGACGGTAGACTTGCCGTAGATGCCACCCTTACCCCATTCTCCGAGACCTGGAGCCTCAGTCATGTAAAGGCCATTGGTCTGGAAGTCGAGGATATCATCTTCCATCAACACCGCAAATACATTTATATTAGCATTCGAACGGGAAATAGCCGGGTTGACAGTGACATCTACCGAAACAGAATTATTCTCCTGGTCGATATCGGCAGCTTTTATTTCAATATCTGCCAAAGCCATTTCGCTCAGGGCTTCTTCTGCCTTTTGCAGCCATGTGAGTCCATCCGGAGATGTAAACAAGTAGTCAGACCTATCATTATACATCGGGGAGCCTACTGCGCCACGATCAATGCTACCCATAGGGGCAGCCGGAATGCCAAGGAAAGAAGAATAAGCTGTCTGTTCGGCACCACCTAATTTGTCGCCCTGATAGCTATGTATCGCTACAGGGATAAAGAGATCGCCGAAAAGTTCCTCCAGATATTCAATGGCAATGATACCCTGCGGACAGAACTGGCAAGTGGTGCCGGTCATCTCCTCAAGCACTACTCTCTTAGTAGTCTCGAAAAGAAGATTGCTGATATCATACTTCATTTCGATAGACTCGGAACCTGTAGCAAAAGTGATGATGAATGAATTTAAAACGCCTTTCTCAAGAGCGACAGGCTTTTCAAATGAGAATGAGCATATCTCTTCTTTTTCAAGTTTCTCGTCGGAAGTGATCGTCTCAATCAGATTGCCGTCAGCATCAGAGAGAGTCAATTGATACCCGTCGATACCATATTCTTTCATGACCACCAAACGACCCTTGATGCGGGTTTCATCTTCATCTACCACCACCTGCGGAGTATCAATGCTCAATACCGCTGCCACGTCACGGCTCACCACGATATCGTCGACAAAGATTGCAGACTGATTCTGATTGTCGTTGACAAATGCAATGTAGATATATTTGCCGGCATATTTAGAAAGGTCGACAGTGTTCAGGGTCCAATCGCCAGCAAGCAGTTCCTCACTCTTGCCAGGAGTCTGCTTCTGATTGTAGACGAGATCCCCGTTGTATCGCATTTTGTCAACTACATTAGGAGTGAGAATAGTCACAATATCTTCACTCTCCCATACATAAACTTTCAGAATATCGTTCTTGGAGTTTTTATAGCTTTGCGACTTGAATGAGAGAGTAGCCTTATCGTCAGGGATATAAAGCCTGGGAGTCACCATCCAATCGTCGGATTGTCCGGCGGGGTCGTAGCTTGAGTGAGAAGCAGCTGCATAGTCGATATTTTCGGCATCATCAAACACAGGAATCCACGGACGATCCTCAGCTTCAAAATCAAAGCCCTTCATTTCATCAGTAGGAGTATTGTGGTCACCTTCATAGAGGAGCATATTGGAGACTCCGAAAGTGAAGTCTTCACGGAATATGGTATTTGAAGTCGGATCAATTTCAGGGACATAGCAACCATGGTAGGTAATAGAGAAAGCTTCGTTGGCGCCATCGCCTGAAAGGTCAGCCACTGTTCCTGCACCAAAGTCGATGCGGTAGTCCGTGCCTTCAGCAAGGGTCTGCTCAGTGATAGGATAAATCATCACCTGATTATTGCTTACAGAAGCACTTAGAGCGTAAAGGAACTCCTCAACCCCATCCTTCACCTGGTAAAGGCGAATGTCAGGATTCTCGCCGACACTCAAAGGAGCATTGAAGGTCACGGTAACAGGATTTGTCGTGAGATTTATCCGTGCTACGCTTGCGCCATTCTCGGGAGCGAACGCAACCGGCTTCACCGCACCGGCCTCACGTCCCCGATAGCGAACTGTGATTTCCTTATTGACACGTCCGGGATCACCTGCTATGCACATAGAGCCGGCAGGAATCTTTACAGTGTAAGATTTTCCGGGTTCAAGAGAATAGTTTCGGAAGATAACCTCCACTCTCTTATTATTATCAGCCTGCACAGCAAAGTTGATGGAACTGCGGACGGCATTGCCTTCTGCATCAAGAAGCTGAACGCAAGTTTTCTCGCCTGTCACCTCAACCGGACGTCCCATGTCGAGAACAATTTTCTGGAGCATTGAGAATTCTGCACCATTGACAGGAGACACCTTATAGTCGCCAAGAAGGTCGACATCATTGCATATCTCAGTCATCGGACGGGGGAGAGACAGTATATATGCAAATCCTTGAGCATAATCAGCAGCAAGAATCTTAAGATTATCTACAGATACTGACATTACCGTGCCGGAAAGCCCATTGTCATCCTTGGTGACATCGTTCATCCAATCAATACCATAAAGCTGCTTGATGACAGACTTCCAGTCATACCAATAATTACCGACTTTTGCCGCCCAGTTACGAACGGGTGTGGAAGTCGGTGTAGAACCGTATATCACTCCATCTGAACCGATAGCCCAGACTCCATAGCCGTCGCCATCACCGTGGAGGACAAAATTTTCCGGATCTGTGACAGAGCACGTGAACGGGACAGAGGCATCAGAGACAGTCATGCACAAGCCTCCGATTTTAGTACCATCGGCAGAAAGCACGCAATCGCCAACTCCTGCTATTTCATCATTGAGGGCAGTCAGGCGTCCATTTTCATATTTCAGTCCCAGAGGAAACCATTTCGCCTCATCACGCCGGTACATGAATTCCCAGGTAATTTCAGGAAAGGCAAAATCGACTGTACCTATAATGGTGTTAGCATCAGGAGAAATTCCGGTGAGACGGACATTGAGGTCAGCGTCGCTCCACTCAAGAGGATCTCCACCCTTATCTATCATATCCTGATTGCGCGGATTTGACACGATCATTCCCGGAAGATCAATAAGCTGCATGTTTTCGAGATCCCACATACAGGGATATTCGTGAAACAACTGGATACTTATACGTCCAACCGCATACTTGCCATCGGGAGTGATTGCAGACACTGTGCCCATATCATATCCACCCTTCGGGCGTGGAAGCGATGTCCAGCCGATACCCTCCTTCCATACGGCAGGATATCCATAAAAACTTCCACCCACGGTCTTGCCGTCGTTGCTTACGCAAGTAGCTCCAATGGCAGCTGACTGAAGGCCTTCACTTTCGGTGTAAAGCTCCAAAGTCTCGCCTGTGGCCGTATTCACGAGTCTTGGGAAAGCAGGGAAGGAACTGTTGGCAGGATTCGGGGCATCGCCGACAGCCCAGCTTCCATCTGCGGACATTGAATTGAGGGAACCTCCATAAAGAGGCTGCACCGTCAATATCTTGGGGGCATCTTCAGCTGCAAGAGTGAAAGAGATTGCAGCAAACGCGCCCATCATAATTGACTTGATTTTACTAATCTGATTCATAAATGTAAGGTTTCGTTTTTGTTTAATTGTTCCCGGACGGGGGGTCAGACCCGTCCGGGATGGGGATTCTTCAAGATATATCTTGATTCAGCTTGATTCAGCTTGGGTTATCATGATTTAGCTTGATGTTTATTTGACAACGAGTTTCTTGCCACCAACGACATAGATGCCTTTTGCAAGGGTCTTGATATCAGCGGAAGAAGCATTGCGCATCACGATGTTGCCCTGGAGGTCGTAGACGTCACAGCCAGAAATCTCAGCTACAGACACCACAGCAGAACCATTGCCTACAGTATAGTTGAGGCGGATTTCCGGGTTACAGATGCCATTCTTGCCTTCAGACATGAAGAAAGCATCATCACAGACGCTACGAGCAGGAATGACAACGACATAATCTCCAGCCTCAGCAATAGGTGTGTTGAGATTGACATTGATCAAATATTCATCCATCATATCCCAACTGATAACAGTCTCAACAACCGGATCAGAATCAACTGCATCAGCCTTATATACATATCCTGTAGTGTTCCAAGTCATGACTACATCCGGGAATATAAGTGAAATATGGCTGAGTTCACTAAGGGTCGAACCTGATTCCGGGTCAACAGAAGTATAGTTGAACACTTCTTGCTCGGTCGGATTAACAGGATCGTCTGAACCTTTAGATACTACAGTATAATAGAGATGATATTCAGGATTGCAGAGACCTTCTTTACCATCGGACTCATAATAATCACCATTGATGATGACATGATTTGGAATTACGACTTCATATTTACCATCTTCTACAATAGGCTCATTGAAATCTATCACGATACGATTAGGATCCATAAAGTCGGTGCGACCGTTACCGGTAGCCACCACGTTACGGGCAACGCTGTAGACTTCGACGGTGAAATCATCACAAGTCACTTCTTCAGCAAATGACAGCACGATCTGGCTAAGAGACCCAACTTCAGAACCCATTTCAGGATATACACTTGTATATTCAAGAGCTTCCTTCGGATCAACCGGATCGTCGGCGCCATTAGGATCAACGGTGTATGAGAGACGGAACTCCGGATTGCAGATTCCAGCCTTTCCATCAGTGTTGAAGAACTCGTCAGAGCAGATGGCACCCCTTGGAATTACAATTTCGTATTCACCGGCCTCAGTCACAGGATCGAGAAGTTCGATTTTAATTAAATATATGTCATCCCAGTCATACAAAACCTGAGCATCAGAAACAATAGACTGGTCTGCCTTATTATATACAATAGCATCCTTACCAAAAGTATTAACCATATCAGGATACCAGAGTTTTACAACATCGAGAGATGCCACTGTAGAGCCATCCTCAGGGGAAACAGAGTCGTAGAAGAATACTTCCTGCTCAGCGGGATCAACAACGGGATCGTCGGGAGTGTCATCGAGATTGCCTGTGATCTGGAAACCGGAGTAAAGACTGCGGCTATTGACCGACTCAAATTGTTCGCCGAATACAAAAGTACCTGTGGGGAAATAAATCTTGTAGGAACCTTCAGCCACGATATTGAGAGGCTCAGCAGACCATTCGCCATCAGGAATCCATTTAGTGAAATGGAATTCAGCAGCCGCACCACCTTCTTCACCCTCCGGCTGCTCATAGAAGAGAGTTCCGAGAGTATTATCAAGTAGATCCTGAATAGCAATCTCACCCCAATTATATGACATCACATCGCCGCTTGCTGACTTCACAACGACTTCTGTCAGGCTATCGAGAGTCTCCCCTCTCGTCGGAGTGACCACAACGATTTCCTTAGCTCCGAGATCGCACTGCCATCCTGCAATATAATAAGCATTGTCATCTTCGCCATCATCGCCCTTCAGCTGAGAACCGTCAAGATCACGCACATAAACATAAATCACAAGCTCTGCATCCACAGACTTCACATATTCATCATTTGAGAGATCAAGAGTCCACACTGTCTTATCTGCATTGGATGAGAGACATGATGCCGGATATTCAGTTATTCCAAACTGACCCTTGGGGGTCGCAGCCTTATAGACATTGACAGGACCGGAGAAGGTATATGTGAAGACAGCCTGGGAAGGCTCACTGATAGTGACAGTATAAGGTGCAGGCGTGATACTCAGAAGAGTGATGTCGGAATACTTATAACCTTCCACCTTGCCGGTGAATTTATAAGTTTCCCTTGCCACTACCGGAGTCGGGACGCCATCGCTTGAATACTTATCTATACCATTATAGAACACAAACTCAGCGGAATAATCATGACCTTCAAAGAATCTGAATGAACCGACAACATTCCAGCTTATTTCAGAAGAATCGCCGAGAGAGCGTCCGACAGTATAGTTGGAAGATATCGTGACACTTTCTCCTGTAGTATTGTCTGATACCAAAAGCTCAGTATATCCAATGGCATCGTTATGATTTGTATTGACTTTCACCAATTGCTCATCCCATAAGCCCTGAGGCTGTGAGAAATCAGGGAAAACAGACAGGACCTTAAAATCGTCGAACATAGCGGAAGCGAGTTCCGGCACTTCTACTGTGTAATAGAATTCCTTCGGATCGCTAAGTTCACCGGCAGCATTCTTGAGCAATCCTTCCGGAAACTGAAGCGTATACTCACCATTACACTTGAAATCAGAGAAACGGAAATCATATACGTAGTCACCCCAAGCCGGGTCACTGAAAGAGGAGTAAGTACCGGCAATTTCATTACCATTCTCATCAATCCATATTGGCATTACATCTGTAGCTGCCAATCCGGCTTCAGCTGAGATTCTCATTGTTTCAAGCTGATACACCTGAGTGATATCAATGCTTGGATTCGGCTGTTGGATAGCCGGTGTCCACTCAAAGGCAGACGCGCTTGCGACAGCCACATAAGCAGCAGCTAAGGCAAGTAAATGTCTAAATTTCATAGGCAGATATATTAATTATAAATTATTAAATATTAATTATAAAATATTAATTTCTACCGCACGTTTGCGGTTAGTGGACCACTATTTTCTTCCCGTTGCAGATATAAATGCCCTTTGAGGGAGATTTTACCGGTCGTCCGGTCAGATCATAGAAAATATTATCACCATCAGCAACTTGTATAGCCTCTACGGCAGAAGTATCAGCTTTGTATCTCACGAATATATCGGAGCTATGATCGAGCCCATCGGAACATTTAAGGCCTCCGAATGAAACAGTTATCTCCGAGTCAGGATCAGCGTCAATTGCGGGAGCAGCAAGATAGAAGAGAAGAGCATCATCATAATAAGCATCCTTTTCCACCCTCAATTCGGAATAAGGCACACTTGCCACAGCCGTTGCACCATCCTTTACAAAAGAGAAATCTACAGAATCAAATAAGATCTTATTGCCATTGAGCACCCAGATTTCCATTTCATCACCGCTCTTCAGGGAACTTCCGGCAACCGGCACCCAGTCGGCACCAATGCTATACACTACACTTTTAAGATTGTATGCATACCCAAAAGAGTATGGACTTGCGGCATATCCGGTGAGCACATACTGTCCGTCAGCGCTCTTTATGCCGGTGATCCTGAGTTCAATAAATTGTTGGACGGGCAGCCCCGGAACCATTTCCTCAGGGAAACGAGAGACACCCTGGAGGTTGACAGAAACAGTTTTACCTTCCACGGAGACAGGAGGATATTCGATATACATACCGAGTTCGATATTGTCGCGGTCGCCATAAGTAATTTCAGCCGTAGGATGGCAGTTTGGATCAAGATTCTCACTGAATGTAAGACTCACGATACCTTCAGATGCGCCCGGGAGATAGTATGTCAGGAAGTCGGAGACTCCGCTGGTCGGAGTGCCGCTTTCCCAAACGAGTTCCGCAGGTTTTCCTGCCATTTTATAGTTTAGCACAAGTTTGCCTGCCCCATCACCGAAATTTGGACGATTGCTTGAATCGGCAGCATCGCGGATACCCGTAATGGTAAGAGTCATTACATCGCCTTCATTAATCTTACCTTCCCTATACCATTGTCTGATGGTGTTAAACCAGTTGACAGTAATGTAAGAGTTGGATATTGTAGGAGTAAGCTCCACATTAGCATCATTGACAGCGAGAATACACTTAGTGCATTTCACAGGCACGCTAAATGAAAGAGTAGCATTATAGTTTGCACTTAAGGACATCGGTTGGTCTCCGGCAGCAGGAAAAGCATCGACTAATTCAATGGATTCGTTGCCGGTGACAATTCTAAATGTGCCGCCATCAAGTGGCAATCCATTGTAGAAATAGAGCGTCTGACCCTGTTCGACTTGATACACACGAACTTTTTCACCATTCGCACCATAATAGTCATTCACTGAATTGATAGGGTTTTCGTGCCCGGCCTCCATGTAAGGAGAGATCTCCGACCCGGAGCTATAACAACGGATTGAGCCGGAAGCATCAGAGGTAAACGTACCCATTACCGGTGTCATTGAATCGTAATTGTAGACGACATCGGGTTGCAATTCGCCCCAATCAGTTGATTCAGCAGCTTTTATGGTGGTCACAGCAACACAAACAACGGAGCAAGCAAGAAAATATTTAAGATTCATACGCGTTACAAAATTAGGTATTTAAAATGAGTATCGCATCTGCCAAATTCATTGGTAACAAACAAGGCATAGCCTAATAATTTTACAAAAGTATAAATTTTTTTTTAAAATCCACTAAATTTAATGTTAAAAAATAAAAAAGATAAAAAGGGAAGGCCGCCGCAGCGAACTTCCCTTTCATAAAATAAGCAGGTATGTTTTATTATTTTATGGGGCAAATTAAAGCATTGAACATTAAACAACGAACAATGAGTAATAAGTATTAGAGGCGGGCTTTTTCGCGTTCGATGTAGGAATCGATGGATAGGCCGTTGCCGAGAGAGAACTGAGGATAATCTTTTTTAATGGTCTCGTAGCATTTGAGGGCATCTCCAAATTTCTTCTGCTCATCGTAAACTACAGCCATCTTTAGGAGAACGCGGGGAGCAATCTGCGGATTCTTGTCGGCTTTCTTTTCAGCGTACTTGAACGCGGAGATAGCTTCGTCGTATTTCTTGAGGTTTACATAGCAGTCGCCAAGGAGAACCTGAGCGTTGGCAGCGAGCACCTTGTCGCCGGAGCTGAAGTCTTTGAGATACTTGGCAGCCTCTTCATATTTGCCGGAATTGTAGAGGGTCTCTGCAGCAGAGAGGGCAGCGAGCTTGCCGGCAGCAGTGCCACCATATTCGTCAGCCACTTTCTTATATTGAGCAGCTGAGAGGGAATCATTGCCGAGAGTAGAAAGTTCAACTTTGTTGTAGGCTTCCATAGCCTTGTTGTTCTTTGGTATCTTATAGAGATATAGCCATGCGAAAGTGAGGCAAGCTACGACGAGGATAGCGCCCATAGCGATACCCATAGCTTTTTTGTTAGTCTCTATATTACGACCGAGGTTGGTCAGCCTATTGTTGATATTTTCGAGCTGGTCTGGCTGCTCGGGTGTCTGGTTGCTTGATGCCATTTTATATTGATCTATTTCTTTAATTTTCTTGAAAATACACGAGCTATTGACAGGATTTCTACATCCTTTGCTCATTCGAAGCGCAAAGTTAATGATTTTTTTTGTGACGTGCAAATTATTTTGAAAAAAAATAGTTTTAATTTGGGGGCTGCGGCAGGCAGACAGAGTAGTTAGCACGCTCCGCGTGCGTCATGGCGTGTCTGATAGAAACTATTTGTCGCGGGGGGACGCGCACGGAGTGCGCTAACTACTCTGTTTGACGCGGTTCGACTCGCGCGGTAATATCTGAAAGAAATAAATCATGCGAAAAAACCGGGAGCATATCGATATGCACCCGGTTCTGTCATTAAAGCACTGCCCACCCGCTATCTGAGGTTCTGGAATGCCCTGTGGAGTGAGGCGGACAGTGTTATAAGTCAATGATAGAATCTTAAAAATTAATCATTAATAATTAACCACTGCCTTCACTACAGTGTCGGGGCTGCGGAGGATATAGACTGACGGTTTCAGCTGCTTAAGTTCCTCGCGTGAGCAACCTTTCTTTAGAATGACGCCGTTCATGTCAAATACATCCACAGTGGCATTAGGATCTGCGAAGATGGCCTCTACACCTGAAAGGCTCGTGATCACACACTCTGCCGTAATGTCAGAACCGTCGACAGTCGATACTGTGATAACGCATGTTCCTTCCTTCAGCACCTTCACATTGCCTTCAGCATCCACCGTAGCTATTGAAGTGTCGCTCGACTCGAATGTCAGAGCCTTGTTCTCGGCATCCTCCGGAATCACTGTAGCCTTGATGGTAAACTCGCTTCCCTCAACACCGCTCCAAGTTGTCGGATCGATGATCAGCGACTCTACGAGGATCGGAAGGACGGTCACGTTGCAAGATGCGCTGACGCTGCCGCAGGTAGCCGTGATGACTGCTTCGCCGACTGACACTGCAGTGACGACACCTTCAGTAGAGACAGAAGCAACAGAAGCATCAGAAGAAGACCAGGTCACTGTCTTGTCGGTGGTGTTCTCAGGTAGAACGGTGGCGGTAAGAGTCACGATTTCGCCTGCATTAGCCGACCAGCTGTCCTGAGAGAGTGTGATTGATTCAGCAGGAATCGGGAGGACCGTCACGTTGCAAGATGCGCTGACGCTGCCGCAGGTAGCAGTGATGACAGACTCTCCGACTGCCAAAGCAGTAACTTTGCCCTCGGCATCAACCGTAGCCACAGCCTCATTGCTTGATGTCCAGGTGACGGTCTTGTCTTCAACGTTCTTGACAGTAGCCGTCAGTGTAGCTGATTGACCGACTTTAAGCTCAAGATTTGATTCGTCAAGGGAGATGCTTGCAGCAGCTATACCAGTATTGTTGACTACTACCTCGGCTATTGGTCCGTCATAGTAGAGTGACTCTGCGATAATCTTGCATGTGCCGTCATTCTCTTCGTCACCCTCGGCACGTGTCAGGTCTTCCGCCGAATATTCCTGGTATTTCACAAGTCCGTTATTGTCGACAGTTGCTATCTTAGGATTGGTCGAGCGCCACAAAACATACGGAAGCGTCACATCTTCCGGCGTCATTTTAGCTTTGAGTTGGAATGTATCGCCGGCATTTCCTGAGATTGAGGTCATACCTTCGATTTCGAGAGCGGTAGCTACGGTCATCAGCTCGTTGTTGAAATTACCCCAATACTTGTCATCATCGTAAGCATTAACTGCCGCTTGTCCCTGAAGATAAAGTATGCCCTTATAATTGCCGAATGTATAGGACTCTATTTCCGGAGGTGTCTGAGCCGTGATATAGATCTTAGAGGCAGGACATCTAGAAAAAGCGTAACTGCCAATACTCTTTATTCCATATCCCATTACTATTGTATCAAGACTGCAACCGTTGAAAGCAGAATTGCCTATTGAAGTGACGGAGTTTGGTATTACTACTGAATTTAGATTTATACACTCCCTGAACAAATTTGCCGGGATGCTTCTTACGTTATTTCCTATCACTACTTTCTCTAAAGATTCCGGAAATAATTTACCTAATGAAGTAAACTCATATTCTAAGTTCTCAGCATTGAAAGTAAGCGATGACAATGATCGACAATCATAAAACGCGCTTTTACCTATAAAAGTGACCGAGTTGCCTATCACCAACGATGTCATTCTAATACAACTTTCGAAAGCACGGTAGTTGATTGTAGTTACAGAATTCGGTATCTCCACAGCAGTTAGGTTCGAACAATAGCTGAAAGCACCTTCACCGATAGAAGTAAGAGAATTGCCAAGCTCGACCGTTGTAAGACTTGTGCACCAGTTAAAAGCATACTTATCTATTTCAATAACAGAGTTCGGTATTTTCACCGAGGTCAATTTTTCACATTTAGAAAAAGCATATGCAGGTATATAGGTAACCTTATCTCCAAATATAAGAGTATTTAACGAATTTGGGAATGTAGGAGTAGTTGTACAATTCTCAGCATTGAAAGTAAGGGTTGTCAGATTGTCGCATTTATTGAAAACATCCTTCCCGATTGTCTGAACGGAGCTTCCGATTACCATAGATGTCAGTCCACTGCAGCCGGAGAAAGCAGACCCGCCGATTTCCTTGACGGAGTTAGGTATCTCCACCGAAGCGAGGCTGCTGCAGCCGTCGAAAGCAGACCCGCCGATTGAAGTAACGGAGTTGCCTATCACTACAGATGTAAGACCTCTGCAGCCACTAAAAGTATACCCACCGATTGAAGTGACGGATTCTGGAATTACAACTTCCGTAACTTCCTCCCCATCAATATAAAGATGGTGAGCATAATATAATGGATTTCCCTTGGCGCCACCAAAAGATATGTTGCATAATGACTCTATACTTGAGAATTCAGCTTTTGTCAGGCCACTGCAGTTATTGAAAGCATCAGTGCCGATTGAAGTGACCGAGTTCGGTATCACCACCGAGGTCAGGCCGCTGCAGCCATAGAAAGCATCATAGCCTATTGTCTGGACAGAGTTCGGTATCTCCACCGAACTCAGTACTCGGCAACAGGAGAAAGCCCTTCTTCCGATTGAAGTTACGGATTCAGGAATTATATATTCTCCTTCCAGATTCAAGGGAGCAAAATAAATAGCGGATTTATTCAATCCCCATACAAAGCCATCCTCAATAATAGCTTCTTCAGGATCATAATCAATATTCATATATCCTTCATTGAAGGGTTTGGTTAAGGTATTGGGATAAGCGTTTTTTGTCAGACGACTACAACCTTGGAAGGCGTCCTGGTAGATTGTCTGAACAGATTTACCGAACACAACTGATTCCAGACTAGTGCAGTCACGGAAAGTCCCGCCTTCGATTTCAGTGACGGAGTTTCCGATCACCAGCGAGGTCAGGCTGCTGCAGCTATCGAAAGCATACACTCCGATTGTCTGGACGGAGTTTCCGATCACCACCGAGGTAATGCCACTACACTCCCTGAAAGCCCAATCGCCGATTGAAGTAACGGAGTTAGGTATCACCAGCGAGGTCAGGCCGCTGCAGCCGTAGAAAGCACGGCTGCCGATTGTCTGGACAGAGTTCGGTATTTCACACGAGGTCAAGCCGCTGCAACCTGAGAAAGCAGAATTGCCTATTGAAGTGACGGAGTTGCCAATCACCACTGACGTCAAGTCCTCCAAAGAATTAAAAACAGCTTCACCGATTTCAACGACTGGATAGTCAGTAGTGCCGTCATTGGCAACGTCAGGTATCACGAGATCGCCTGAAAAATCCTTATAACCGATGACCTTGCAGGTCTTGGCTTCCTCGTCGATCACTTCATATCTAAGGGTAACGCCTTCATATTTATAGTTGAAGGCGGAGAGTCGTGCCGGCAGCAGGAAAGCCAGTGCCACCAGCAGAAACAGTAGTTTTTGCTTCATGAAAATTAAATATTAATTATAAAATATTAAAGATTAGATGTCATTTTAACGTGAATATCTCGTCGTGGTAACAACATAGGAAATGTTCTATGTCATGAGCCGTCATGCCGGGGAGAAGTAGTTCTTTATACTTTTCGAGCTTCATCTTTCGCTCAAGCTTCTCGATTTCCTTTAAATATCCATGATCTACCAGATGCTGGGCGGCTCTACGAGGTTTGGAATGGATATATACATATTCTTTCGGTTTTATCTGAGGATTACGATTCCATCCGTAGCGCAGTGCAAAATCATATATTGCCGTTTCCCCAAAATGAGGCTCCTTCTGCTCTTCTACATAGTCAATAAGATCCTCAAAGTTTTCGAAATCTATGCTGTCGATATTCTCAAGCTTCTTCGCCATTTTCTCAACTATAGGCTGACGGCTTGGGAATCGAAAATTCCATTGGTGTATATTAAAAATATAAGGAGGTCTTGGAACTTTAGTGTCATTTATCTCTCCACAAATAAAATCGATGATATTCACTAAGGATGAAAGATATATATCGTGCCATTCCTGTGTGGTTGACACGTCTTTATCCGGATATTTTGGGTCCTCGTATTTTTCCGTAAGATAATCCTTTACGAGTTCTTCCAGCTTTGTGGTGGCTTCCGGATTATGGTGGAGGTCCGATGATTTATCACGTTTGCAACTCATCCTGTAAAGATTTTAACTCCGCCGTGACTCCCCTTAGAGCGGTGATAAAATGAAAAAGCGTGAGAGCCTGTACTCTGTTGTCCGTCCCACACTACGAGGCTCTGGTAATGCCCATCACTGTCGAACGGACAACGCAGAAGCCTCACGCAGGATTATGTATAGCAACGCCACGGCTTGACGCTCACGCGCCGCCGTGGCAGTGTATATACACTCCTTATAGGCATCTACCGTTGTCTCATTCCTGACAGTGATTTGAAATTTACCAGATTTCGTAGTGTCAAGAAAGAGCGTCAAGTAAACGCTTTTATAACATGTAATTGCGGACGCATCCGATGATGTGTCGCAACAGATTCCCGCCCGCTTTGCCCCGGACCGAGGCTTCCGCAGAGCGGTCTGTGATTGCAAAGTTAAATAAAAATCTTTATTACCACAAGTCCTTTTCAGTCCTTTTCGTAATTTTCATACGTTTTTTTACATTTAATTTTGGAATCTGACAAATTTTTCTATAGATGAAGTTTTAGTTGATTAGTCTTTTGTCGCGGCTCGACGCACTCGGAGAGTGCTAACTACACTATGGATTGCAGAGTAGTTAGCACGCTCCGCGTGCGTCATAGCGTGTCTGACTGAGAATATTTGTCGCGGCATGACGCACTCGGAGACTGCTAACTACACTATGGACTGCAGAGTAGTTAGCACGCTCCGCGTGCGTCATAGCGTGTCTGACTGAGAATATTTGTCGCGGCATGACGCACTCGG
>JAIDUH010000043.1:49492-51482 GCA_029060285.1 Muribaculaceae bacterium
AGACTGCTAACTACACTATGGACTGCAGAGTAGTTAGCACGCTCCGCGTGCGTCATGGCGTGTCTGATAGAAAATATTTGTCCCGGCATGACGCACTCGGAGAGTGCTAACTACTCTGTTTGTCGCGGGGGGACGCACTCGGAGAGAGCTAACTACACTGGACGTACTCGGAGATATGCTGATAAAATTAATGTTCGCTGAATTCCAGACCACCGAATTCATACGTCCCGATAGGTAAACCATTAGGGTTATTCCGAATGTATTCCACAAATTTCTTGTATTGGCGATCGCTGCGCACTAATGTATCGAATGGTTCATCTTGCCACAATCGTCCTTTTCGCCCTAAATGCCGGTTGATTCGTGTGGCAGAAAAACGTTTGATATTGCTTCATAACGCTTTGGGGCATGGAATCGCCAAGACGGAATGTCAGGAAACTGATTTTCCCAGCCTGCTCCCAATGAGGCAGTTTATCTCGCCAAAAACTGATGGGCATTTGGGGATCGAAATAGGGAGTTGTTGGTAGTGGGTGATTCATGGTTAAGAATCGGGGGTATAATGGGGAATATTTGGTAAAATTAGGGAAAATAAATTGATTGTCCAAATTATAGTGACTGAAAAAAGTATTATTTTTCCAATTTGACGCGCAAGGACGCACTCGGAGAGTGCTAACTACTCTGGTTGTCTCGGGGGGACGCGCACGGAGTGCGCTAACTACTCTGTTTATCGCGGTGGGACGCACGCGGAGCGTGCTAACGACTCTGTTTATCGCGTGCGTCATGGCGCGTCTGGTGGGGAACGGCTCCGGGGTGCTTTTGTGAGTTGGACGCGGGGCATACGGATAAGTAATATTTTTTGTCCAATTCAAATCTTTTTATTACTTTTGTGTTCAAACATAAAACATATATAATATGCCTACTTTATTTTATCTTTTCGGCTATAGGTTCTTCTTTTGGTCGAATGAGCATGATCCAATACATGTCCATGTAAGTAAAGGTGACGCTGAGGCTAAATATAATATATACGGTCCGGAGTTAGTCTATACCCATGGTTTCAAAAAGAACGAGCTGCGAATGATTGAATCCATTATTGAGGAGAATCAAGAAGTGATTGAGCAACGTTGGAAAGAGAATTTCGGAAAAAATACTAAATAAATTACTCAACTTTCGCAAGCTCTAAAATTCTCACGCAAAGGGCGCAAAGGCGCAGAGTTTCAGTACATAAGGAAGCTTCGCGTCGCGATTATAGCAAGCTCGCTAAGATTATGGGCTGCTTCGCATCGCCGGAGCTCGCAGAGAACAAGCGCAGTTCCTGCGCTAAGAGACTGCTAATCAATATGTAAGAACAAGCGAAACTTAAATAAATTAGAAAATATATGAATAAAACGGATATACACAGAATTTGGATTGACGCCGAGGCCATCTGGATAGAGACAACGGATGGGCGTTTAGGCTGTGAATATTTAGCGTCTTATTCTCGACTACACAATGCCAGCCGTGCAGACCTTGAAGACTTCACTTTATCCTATTATGGTATTCATTGGCCCGGATTAGACGAGGATCTTTCTTTTGATGGATTCTTCGCAAAGCCGGGTATGAGAGTATGAGCTCAGAAGATGTTGGAGGGGAGGCCTTGAAGGGATTTTCCGGGGCCTGTGGTGTATGGATCCATTGATTGCAGGGCTTTGTCCAGTGGGGATAAACGACGGTTGGCAAGATCTATCTCATGGCGGATGAAATCCCAGGAGATACCGGTCTGACGCATTATGTCGTGAAGTTCACCCATCGTCTGACGCGCGTTCTGGAATAGCTCCACCGACATTTGGCAGTCGCTCGATATTTTCTCAGGATTCTCAGATGGCAGAGAGAGTTTTACTAATTCATTTTTCATAATCCTAATGTATATTTCTTACTTTTGAAGTTGTTTCGACTTATTTACGAATATAAAAAATAACAAAATAATATGAAAGGATCAATTCTTTTTATCAAGCTT
>JAIDUH010000044.1 GCA_029060285.1 Muribaculaceae bacterium
AGTCGGCAGCGAGTTCCATCGACTCCTGGGCATTGTCGAGATATTCTTTTACTTCCATAGTTATTTGGGGTTTTCTGATTTTTCTGATTGGGTAGGGGCTTTAATGTCCTTAGGGGCGCTAAGGCCTTTTATATGAGGGTGAATTATGCATTAGTTAGTAGACGAGGGTGCCGACGTTGTCGCCTTGCATCATTTTGAGTAGGTTGCCTTCCTTGTCCATGTTGAAGACGTAGATGGGCATTTTGTTTTCTTTGCAGAGGGCAGTGGCAGTTAAGTCCATAACCTTTAAGCCCATGGAGATGACTGCATCATACGTGATCTTGTCGAATTTTGTAGCTTTAGGGTCTTTTTCGGGATCGGCAGTGTAGACACCGTCTACGCGAGTACCCTTGAGCATTACGTCAGCCTCAATCTCAATGGCACGCAGGGCTGAGCCTGTGTCGGTGGTAAAGAAGGGTTGTCCTGTGCCGCAGCTCATGATCGCTACCTTGCCCTGCTTCATAGCATCGATAGCTTCCCACTTGCTGTAGGGTTTGCCGATGGGGAACATGTTGATGGCTGTGAATACTTGTGCCGGCTGTCCGACAGATTCCAATGCAGAAGATAGGGCAAGAGAGTTTATGACTGTGGCGAGCATGCCCATCTGGTCGCCTTTCACACGATCGAAACCTTTTGATGCTCCAGAGAGACCGCGGAAGATGTTGCCGCCACCAATTACGATTCCTATTTCTACTCCGGCTTGGGCTATCTCTTTGATTTGTCGGGCATAAGCTTCCAGGCGATCGCGGTCTATGCCGTATCCCTGCGCTCCCATCAGAGATTCTCCGGAGAGCTTCAGCAGTATTCTTTTGTATTCCATGTCAGATTTTAATTTGAAAGTGACGGCATTTGCTCGCCACATTGTTTATGATAGACACAAAGTTATTAAAAATTTCCCTACTTCCCAAATCAAGTATCGTTTTTTTTCACTAACTTTGTAGAAAATCTCACGCAGGGTGCGCAAAGGGCAGGGTGCGCAGGGGAATAAACTAAAGTTAATCATAAATATATAATCATGAGACTAAGAGACATTGCATTTAGCGTAATGGGAGGCGCTTGGTTGGCGGCTTCGGCGGCTACGGTGAGCAGTCCTGATGGGCGGCTGGTGGTGACCACGTCGCTTTCGGGTGAGGGACAGCCTCTTTATTCCGTCAGCTATGACGGAAAGCCTATCCTTCTTGATTCTCCACTTGGATTTGTATCCAATATCGGAAACTTTTCCAAAGGATTGACTCTCTTGGGAGAGAAGACCGGGAAAGTAGAGAAATCTTTCGATCAGGCTAAGATTAAGAAAAGCCATATCGACTGGACAGCCAATACACTGACAGAGGAGTATTCGGCAGGCAAGAAACTTAAGATGTCGATAGAGTGGCAAGTGGGAAATAATGACATAGCCTTCCGCTATGTTGTCCCTGTCGAAGGCGAGACACGCAGCATGATAATAGAGAAAGAGGCATCCGGGTTCCGATTCCCTGACTTCACCACCACTTTCCTCACGCCTCAGAGTGATGCGATGATAGGATGGAAACGCACCAAACCCTCGTATGAGGAGAACTATAAGGCCGACGCTCCCCTTTCAGAAAAATCTGAATATGGCCATGGCTTCACCTTCCCTGCCCTTTTCCATGTGGGCGACAACGGGTGGGCTCTCCTTACCGAGACCGGAGTGGACGGTTATTTCTGCGGCAGCCGCCTGGGCGACTATAAGGATGGCATATTTGCCATTGAATATCCGATGCCGGAAGAAAACAACGGCAACGGAAGTGCAAATCCAGCAATCAGTCTTCCAGGCAAGACTCCATGGCGCACCATAACTATAGGAAAGACCCTCAAGCCTATCGTAGAGACCACAATTCCATGGAACCTTGTAGAACCGCTCTATACATCTGATTTCGAAGTGAAACCGGGCAAAGGGACATGGAGCTGGATACTCTGGCAAGACAATTCCATAAATTATGAGGACCAGATAAAATATATCGACTTCGCAGCCGATATGGGTTATCAGAACGTGCTTGTCGACAACTGGTGGGACACCAACATCGGCAAGGAGGGAATCGAGAAACTTGCGAAGTATGCACAATCAAAGGGAGTGAATCTTCTTATATGGTATTCATCCTCCGGATGGTGGAACGATATCGAACAGGGACCAATCAACAAGATGTCTCGTCCCATACCGCGCAAAGAGGAGATGAAATGGCTCGAGAGCCTTGGCATAAAAGGAATCAAGGTGGATTTCTTCGGAGGCGACAAGCAGGAGACGATGCGCCTCTATGAGGATATCCTTAGTGATGCCAACGACCATGGCATCAGCGTGATCTTCCACGGCTGCACTATGCCACGCGGTTGGGAACGCATGTATCCCAACTATGTGGGCAGCGAGGCAGTATTGGCTTCTGAGAATCTTGTATTCAGTCAAGATTTCTGCGATATGGAGGATTTCAACGCTACGCTTCATCCATTTATCCGGAATGCTACCGGAGTGATGGAATATGGAGGTACGGTATTGAATAAGAGGTTGAATAGGGGCAATGATGGTGGCAGCACACGTCGCACTACTGACGCCTTCCAGCTTGCCACCTCTATCCTTTACCAGAATCCGGTACAGAACTTTGCCCTTGCACCCAACAACCTTACCGACGCACCGGCAGATGCGATCGACTTCATGAAGAATGTCCCTACAACATGGGACGACACAGTCTTCATCGACGGCTACCCGGGGAAATATGTAGTGATTGCGCGTAAGGGAACTAATGGGAAATGGTATATAGCCGGGGTTTCGGCTGATGAGAAGCCACTGAAGCTTGAACTTGACCTTCCGATGCTTGCTAAAGGACAGGAAGTGAAGGTCTATGCAGAGGATGGGAAGAATCCTTTAGCTGCAAAGATGCTTAAGATTAAGAATCCTTCTAAAGTGCAGATGAGTCTGAGCAAGAGGGATGGATTCGTGATTGTTGCAGAGTGATGTTGCGCGTAGTGCGTGATGCGTAGTGCGTGATGCGATTTTAGTAGATGCGCTATATAAAGTCCTTAAGGTCCTTAAAGTCGTTAAAGACCTTAAGGACTTTATTTATTGTCGCGAAGCTAATTATACATTAAAATAAAAAGTTGAGACCCGCGCCTCGGGGGAGGCAACGGGTCTCGGGGGATAGGATGGATTTGGGGAGTAGCCCATAGCAGAGTCGAACTGCTCTTTAGAGAATGAAAATCTCTCGTCCTAACCGATAGACGAATGGGCCATCATTCAGCCAGCCGAAATATTACTTTGCGGCAGCTGTAAGCTTGTTGATGTGAATCTGAAGGCCGCTACAAAGGTTGGCAGCCTTGTTCTTCGAGATCACGTTCTTACGACCAAGACGCTGGAGAAGAGCACTTACCTTGTTGTAAGCAGCCTGAGCTTCTGCTGCATCTTCCATCTTACGGACCTTGCGCACAGCGTTGCGTGCGGTCTTAGCCCAGTAACGGTTCTCGAGTCTGCGCTTCTCAGCCTGACGGATTCTTTTAAGTGATGACTTATGATTTGCCATTTCTATATTTTCTTGCTTTTATTATTATTTGTAGCCCATAGCAGAGTCGAACTGCTCTTTAGAGAATGAAAATCTCTCGTCCTAACCGATAGACGAATGGGCCTCCTTATGCAACAACCCTTACTCATGAGGGGGTTAGGGCTTTTTTGCGAGTGCAAAGTTAATGCTCTTTTTTGAAACCACCAAATTTTTCTGCAATTTTTTGCTCTTTCCCGATTAATTTTCTTATCTTTGCATCTGAAAATAGCTTTTTTCAGGCATTTTCAGCGTTATTATCCATTCATTAACGTCCTTAAGGTCCATAAAGCCCTTAAGGTCCTTAAAGACATAAAAGCCCTTAAGACTAATCACACATGGAAATTTATATCAAGAATCAAGATCGATACGTGTCGACTGAAGGCGGGATTTCACCGCTTCGCCTCCTGACATCAGGAGAAATCTCCCTTCCTTTCCAGCCAATATGCTGCCGCGTCAATAACAAGACTGAGGATCTTCGGTTTCCGATTTACTCGCCGAAACAGGTAGAATACCTTACAGAATTTTCCGAGTCAGGGAGACGCGTCTATATCCGCGCACTTTGCTTCATGCTTTATAAGGCAGTCAGCGAAATGCTGCCCGGAAGTCAGCTGAGAATCGAACACAGCATCTTCCGAGGATATTTTTGCCGAATCTTCACAGTGGGGTCAGACAAGCCCTGCAGCGTCAATCAAGAGCAAATACAAGCGTTAGCAGACAGAATGAAGCAACTTGCAGAAGCAGACCTCCCTTTTGAGCGCCACGAACGGCTTACCTCTGATATCTTACCTCAACTGAAAGAACAGAACCTCTTCAGCAAGGTACTCCTTTTCGAGACCATCGGGCAGCTTTACACAACATATTACACCCTCGACGGCCTCGCAGACAGTTATTATGGCGCTCTCCCACCCTCGACCGGATACGCCCCGGTATTTGCACTGCATCCTTATGCCGACGGCTTTATCCTCATGGGGCGCGATCCAAAGCATCCCGAGCGTGCCATAGAGCCGGAAAACCAAAAGAAAATGTTCAAGGCATTGACCGACTATATGCATTTCAATCAGGTGACGAAGGTAAGGAATGTAGGAGAACTCAACATGTCGGTAAGAGAACGAAAAGTAAGGGAACTGATCAATGTCGCAGAAGCGATGCACGAGAGGCAAATCGGACGCATAGCCGATGAGATAGTGGCACGTGGGGCCAAAATAGTGCTTCTTGCCGGACCATCGTCATCAGGCAAGACCACAACTTGCAAGCGTCTCGCAGTCCAATTGATGACATCGCTCGTCACCCCAAAGATGATTTCTCTCGACGATTATTTCGTAGACCGCGACAAAACACCACTCGACGAGACAGGCGACTACGACTATGAAAGTCTCTATGCCCTCGATCTGGAGCGGCTCAATTCCGATCTATCTCGCCTTTTGGCGGGGGAGACCGTCAATTTGCCTACCTACAGTTTTGAGTTTGGATGCAGGATCGAGAAGGAAAAGCCACTGAAAATGGAGGCATCAGACGTGCTGATCATTGAGGGCATCCACGGTCTGAATCCGGAGCTTATCTCATCTGTCGGTGGATCTTCCATTTATAAGGTATATGTGTCAGCCCTGACTACCTTGACAATTGATGACCACAATTGGATATCGACTACCGACAATCGCCTTCTGCGCCGCATCGTGCGCGACTACCGCTATCGCCATACGTCGGCGCTCGACACCATACGGCGCTGGCCATCCGTAAGGCGTGGGGAGGAAAAATGGATATTCCCATTCCAGGAGAATGCAGATGCTACTTTCAACTCATCGCTTATCTTCGAGCTTGGGGTGATGAAGGAGTATGCGGAGCCGGTGCTGCGTCAGGTACCTCATAATGTCGAGCAGTATGAGAATGCGTATCGGCTACTGAAATTCCTTGAATATTTCGATCCTATACCTGCAGATCAGATTCCGCCGACTTCGCTACTGAGGGAGTTTTTGGGAGGGTCATCATTTCATTATTGAGCTGGGCTCAATAATGAAATGAAAGTATTAAGTTGAGTATTAAGTATTAAGTATGATGAAGAAGAATTTGAGATATTATGCATTGTGCATTGCGCATTGTGCATTGATGGGATGGGCCAAGGATGTAAATGTGCTGGAATTTGGGGCCAAGGGGGATGGGAAGATAGATGATGCTGTGGCTATCCAGAAGGCCATTGATGCGTGTTCATCTTCGGGGGGAGGGCAAGTGCTATTCCCGGCAGGACACACATATCTTTCGGGTCCCCTGCATCTGAAGTCGGACATAGACCTGCATCTGCAGCCCAATGCCACGCTTCTTGCCAATCCTGACGAGTCGATATATAAGGAGTCAGCTTTTAGAGCCAATGAAGGTGAAGGCATGATGTGGATTTCAGGCACAGACCTTAAGAACGTGTCTATTTCGGGCACCGGACGCATCGACGGGAATGCTGTTGCATTCATGGGGGCGGAACTGGATGATTCATATGAGCTTAAGCCTGTCACAACATTTGACCCACGTCCTCATGTGCTGACACTCTTCGGATGTGGGAATGTGAGAATCACGGACGTAACGATAGCCAATTCAGCCTACTGGACAGTGCATCTTGTGGGATGCCACGATGTGGCTATTTCCGACATATCGTTGCTAAACAATCTTAAGGTGCGCAACGGGGATGGCATCGACATCGACCATTCTCATAAAGTGCGCATCTCCAACTGCTATATCGAGAGCGGAGACGACTGCATCTGCCTCAAGAATCGCCGTGAGTTTGAGGAATATGGACCTTGCTACGATATCGTGGTGAGCAACTGCATCATGACATCGCGGAGCTGCGCCGTAAAGATCGGATCGGAAAATATGGACCGTATCTCGCACGTGACTTTCGACAACTGCATCATCCGTGACTCCAACCGTGGCATCGGCATACAGAACCGCGATGAGGGAAGCGTTGAGAACGTGACATTCTCCAATATAATCCTTGACTGCCATCTTTTCTCTGATGTATGGTGGGGGCAATCGGAGCCTATCTACATCACGTCTTATCCACGTGCCGTAGGCAACCACAAGGATGCAGGGTGGCGTTTTCCGAAGGGAGCTACAAAAGGAGCTTGCGGACCGATACACAACATACGCTTCATCAACATCTTTGCCACTTCCGAGAATGGGATCTTCATAGGATGCGACACCCCGGGGAAGATATACGATATCGTGCTCGACAATATAAGGATTGATCTCGTAGACACTACTCCATATCAAAAAGGAGTATATGACCGCCGACCTTGCGACGGCGAAGGATGGGTACGCGGCATGACTTACGGCATCTTCAATGAGAATGCGCTCGATGTGCGTGTAGACGACCTTGACGTGCGGCTGATCAGTTTCCCGAAAGAGCTATATGGAGGCGACAGGAATCAATGATTAATAAAAGGGAGAGTCCGCCATCGCGGCGACTCTCTTCTTAGGTATATGATCTTGCATATGCCGGGACTTAGTTCGTCTCCATAATAAGGATTATCCAGTAGCGATTGAGTAAAGTGTGAATAAAACTGACCGAGCCATTCGTTCCTCTGAGAAATTTTCAGAGCCTGCGAAAGTTAAATAAAATAATTAGAAAATCTTCCCTTGAATCGAATTATGTGAGTTGGCATTGCAGAGGGGGAATAACAAAAAAGCGATCCCTGAATTAGGAATCGCCTCTTTTTATGACTGAATTTTGGATTACTGCGGACGTCCGTCAGCCCAACCTGGAGTCTGCTCCACACCGAAGCCGGCGTTGATCTCATCATCAGGAATCGGGAAAATGACGTTGCTGAGATCTACATCCTTGAATGTAAAGTCGATGTTCGGAGCATTAAATGCATAGGCATTCCCCTTCACGCCCCAGCGGCGGATGTCGAAGAGTCGATGACCTTCCTGGAAAAGTTCACGAGCGCTTTCATCGCGAAGGAATGAGAGCAGTTCGTCTTTTGTAGCCGGGAGATCCTCAACCTTAGTGATGTCGAGATTACGCTTTGCCACTACAAGAAGAGCCTCCCTGGCTGCTTCAAGATCCGGAGTTGCCTTACGAATGTTGGCCTCAGCCTGAATGAGGAACATCTCAGGAGCATTTATCAGGTAGTTGGTAGCGTATGCGGGGTTACCCATACCGAAGCATGCAAATTTGCCACCTCCGAACTCCGGCACTTCATCAGTAGAATTTTCTGCGAACACCATTATGGAATTACGTACATCCTTCTCGCCGAGAATTGACAGTAGCCAAGGGCTTGGGCTGTAGTCGTATGTAGAGAAGAGGGTACCGCAAGAATTGGCGCTCCAGTTGTCGGTAGTGGTGATAGCGAGTGCGAACATCGATTCGGTATTACTTGCTCCGTAGTTGTAGAGAGACTTGTAGCCCTCCGGAGTATACGTCAAAGTCTCGATACCGGACTCAGCGATAGCCTTCTGTGCATACGAGTTCGCGTCATCATAGTTCTCGAGATAAAGGCTGACGCGGGCGGCGAGTCCGTATGCAGCCGCAAGATTGAAATAGAATAGGCTTCCACGGTCGCCATTGGCTTCGAAGAGACTGATAGCGTTCTTTATGTCGCTGAGGATGGCAGAATAAGTCTCACCGACCGTGCTTCTCGTGACGTCTGCGAATGCTTCCACCGGTTCGTCCACTACGACGAGACCGAGATTATCGCTGAAGTCTTTGCCATCGACCTTGACTTGATGACAGAATACGTTTGCCATCACGAAATTGGAATAGGCACGAAGAGCGTATGCTTCAGCCGTATAGATATTTAATTCCTGCAGATCCTCGCCGGAAAGAGATTCTTTAAGAGTCTTGGAAGCCTTAATGACGCGTGAAGAATGGTCTACTACCTTGTACCCATATGTCCAAATATATAAGGAACTCAATCCGGTGCTCTGGTATGTGAACTGATATATATCATCCTCATGGCTTGTCTGGCCATTCCAGTATACGATGTCAGAAGCAAGGTCGCCGATCACCGTACCATAGTTTCCTGCAAAATAGTACCGGAAGAATTGATAGTAGGTACCGTTGAGGGCATTGCCGACGTTAGCCACACTGTTGAGGGCTGTATTCACATCGACGCCGTTAGACATTTCCGTCTTCAGGAACTCTGAGCCACAGCTTGTAAGGGAGCCGGCGATCAGGAGTGCGCCCAATGATTTCAAAATTATATTTTTCATTTACGTATAGTCTAAAAAAAGTTATAATGCCTTGTCAGAATATTACTTGAACGCCGCCTGTGAACGAGAACACAGCCGGATACTGCCATGCTATCACACCTGAAGAATATGTCTCAGGATTATATCCCACGAAGTCGCTTGCTGTCCATGTGTGAACGTTGTCCATATTGATATAGAAGCGGACCTTATCCATGAGGACTTTCTTGGTCAGCTTCTGAGGAAGCGTATACCCAATAGTAATATTGCTAAGCCTTAAGAAATTGCCACTCATAAGGAATCGAGATGATGCCTGTGAAGAGCTATAGTAGGGATCGCCGTAGATATATTGTGGATACTTTGCGTTCTTGTTTTCAGGAGTCCATGAGTCGAGGGCCACGCATTCGAGAGGAGTGCGCATTGCCATGCCCCAACCGGTGAAATTATGGCCGGAATCGTAGACCTTGCCTCCTGTACGGTAGTTGAATGTAAGGGAGACATCAAAGCCATATCCGTCAGCATTGAGACCAAAGGCACCGATCAGCTTGGGATCAGCGCTGCCAACGTATCTCTTTGAAGCAGCAATCCAGTTGTCAGTGGTCTCGTCGCCTTCTTCATTAAGATAATATAGAGCCTTACCTGTCTCTGCATCCACACCGGCATATTCCTTCATAAGGAACTGACGATAGGGACGGCCTTCTTCAATGATTGTGTATGTGCTTTCGATCGAACCGTTGGCAAGCTTCAAAACCTTGTTCTTATTGAATGTAAGGTTACCGAAGAGGCTGACGCTCATATCCTTGTTTGCGAATACCACCCCACGGAGACCAAGTTCGATACCACGGTTGCGGATCTTGCCTATATTCTGCCAAGTAGATGACATACCAGTAGTCAGAGACAATGGCACCTTATACAGAGCATCAGAAGTGTCCTCGTTGTAGTAGTCGAATGTCACGTTGAGTCGGTTCCATAGATTGAGGTCGAAACCTACGTCAAACTTCTTGGAAGTTTCCCAAGTAAGGTCAGGATTCTCGATTCCTGCGGGTACCATACCGGGAGTCTGGTTGTAGTTATAGCCAGCCTCATAGAATCCTCTTGCTGCATAGAGTGAAGGAAGCGACTGGTTGCCGACGGTACCGTATGTGATGCGGACATCAGCATTCTTGACCACATTCTGATCTTTCATGAAAGCTTCCTGACCGAGACGCCATTTAGCACCGACTGACCAAAAGTTACCCCAGCGTTTATTGCGACCGAAAACTGAGCTTCCATCGCGGCGGAATGATGCCGACAGATAGTATCGGCTGTCGTAAGAATAGTTGGCACTTCCGAAATAAGAAGCAAGGCGAGAAGATGCTTCATAATATTCAGCACCATTGTCTGCACCGGCGGTCGCCATGTTGCGCATACCGTCGGCAGCGAACGGGAAGTCATATTTCGAATAGTATTCGTAGCGGTACTCATAACGTTGCATTTCCTGGGCTATCATCACGTCAAAGACATTCTTCTCGTTGAAGGTATAGTTCCAACCGATGAGATTTGTCCAGGTAAGGGTGCTTGTGTTTGAGTTGTATTGCTGTCCGAGGCCGTTGTAGTCCATACCCTGAGGATTGTAGACTGCACTCCAGTAGTCATACTGACGCTGGTTCATCACGTTCACGCCGAAGTTGGTCTTGACATAGATTCCGTAAGGAAGGCTGACCTGAATCCACGGATTGGCGTTGATGGTCTGGTTGGTCACCTGGCTCAAGTCGCCTAATTTGGGATCCTGAAGTGCGAGGGGGTTGTAGTAGTCAGCGTTTTCGTATTCCGTGCCGTCTGCTGTATATATAGGATAGAACGGAGTCATAGTAGACATGGCTGCAGTCACGGGAGCAGACATTGAGCCACCGGTTGACTGTGAGAATGAATTGTTCTTGCTGTAAGAGTATTGTGCGTTGATACCTCCTGAGAACCACTGATATTTAGTGTCAAGGTTGACACGACCTGAATAACGCTGGTTGTCAGAGCCAATGATGATACCGTCAGTGTCAAGATAACCGAGAGAGAAATAATAGTGTGTGTCGCCGGTAGCCCCTGATACGGACGCATTATATTCCTGATAATAAGCATTGCGGGAAATTACATCCATCCAGTCTGTATCAGTCACACCATCCCATTCAAAATATACGTCCTTAAGATATGAGTATGCTGACTCGTAATCATAGTTGCTTGGATAGCGGGCAACAAGACCCTTTGCAAAAAGATCCATAGACTGCTTGGCGTTGGCAAACTTCATGTTGTTGTTGGCCATTTTAGAGAAGCCCTGCTTCACGTCGAGAGTCACATTGAGCTTGCCCGCCTTACCCTTCTTGGTGTTGACGATGATGACGCCGTTGGCTGCGCGAGAACCGTAGATAGCAGTTGCGGAAGCATCCTTTAGGACAGTTATAGACTCGATGTCATTTGGATTGTATGCGGCCATAGGGTCGAAGTAGTTGTTAGTATCAGACGACATTCCGTCATAGTCTGAATTTACCGGCATTCCGTCAATCACATACAGCGGCTGGCTACTGCTGGATAGTGAGCCCATACCTCGGATATATATCGAACCGTACTGACCCGGCATCGAAGTAGAGTTGTTGTACTGAATACCTGTCACGTTTCCTTCGAGCGACTTAACGAAGTTGGCGTCGTTTTTGCGCTCCACTACATCGCCATCCATTATTGAAGCGGCACCTGTGAAAGCAGCACGTGTTGTAGTGCCGTAGCCTACTACCACGACCTCGTCAAGATTGTTGGTGGAGTTCCAGAGTTTGATCACGAGATTGTCGGCAATGGCAACTTCTTCTGTCACCATACCAATGTAAGAGACTACGAGAATCTTGGCGGTTGTAGGAACATCTTTCAGCATAAAGTTACCGTCAAGATCCGTTGCCGTACCGAGTGAAGTGCCCTTCACTAGTACAGAGGCGCCGATTACGGGTTGGTTATCCTCACCCGAGATGACGTGTCCGGTGATCGTGCGTTGTGCCAACGTCGACATCACGAAGACAGTCATAATCGCCATAAGAGATAGCAATCTTTTCATCTTAGATAAATTTTGTAAAACAATATGGTTATGTTTTACAAAAGGACGCACTGACCGTGCGTCCCTACTAAGTCAATGGATGGAGAGGTAACATGCCGGTAACAAAAAAAGTAGGATCAGAAGAGTTGGTCGAGAAGCGTGATGGCTTCGCGTTTTTTCGTATCTATTACTTTACTGTAGATCTGGGTTGTTCGGATGTCGGCATGGCCGAGAAGCTTGCTGATGGTATATAGGTCGGCTCCTGCGGTCAGCACCATTGTGGCGAAAGTGTGACGCGCTATATGGAATGTAACTTTTTTTTTATTCCGGCAGCTTTAGCTATTTTCTTAAGTTTCCTTGCGGTGACTCCATAAAGAGGCATGGAGAATACATTCTCATGCGGATTTCCTTGGGCTGGCAGAAACGATGATGCCGTGTCAGAAACCGGCACTTCCACAAGGCGGCATGTTTTCTTCATTTTCATAGTAATTATTTTTCCGCAGCATGTCTCAATGATATTTCCCCATTTAAGTCTGGAAACGTCGGAATATCTCAGGCCACTGAAGCAACAGAATAGAAAAGCGGCCACATCATCACCGGCGGCTATATTATATGTGGCAATTTCAATAATGGCTTTCACTTCCTCTATAGTAAGATATTCGCGTGTGCTTTCCGGTCTTTTTATTCGCTCCGAGGCATTTAAAAGCCGCATTGGGTTGGAAGGGATCTGCTCAGCCCTTACAGCTTCATTGAGTACGATGGAAAGGGCATTGAGCAGTTCAAACTGAGTGGTTTGCAGAAGTTGTTTCTTTGAATTCAGAGCTTTTGCCGATCTCAGGTAATCGGCAAAACCTATACAAAACTCACGGTCAACATCAGTCAGCAGTGTGGATGACTCGAACTTGTCAAGATGCCGGATGAGCCTATTCATCAGTGTTATGCATGATTTAGACTTATGCCCTTCTTTCTCCTTAATTATATAACTGATCCATTCCTTTAAAGATTGCTGATTTTCCTTATTCTTGATGCCGGCATTGCCATTGACGAAAGCTATGATTCTTTTTGCCTTAATCGCCATGGCAGCCTTCATGGTGGCATCGTTGACGGCCTTATCTTCGGCAGTTTTTTCAGGAATCAAGTAGAGTCTTAGGAATTCATAAGCTCTTTTTCCCTTCCGGTATGTATCCAAGTACAGGGATTGGTTGCCATTGGCAAGCGATTTTGCCCTAAGCCTTACGGGCTCTTTGATTTTTGCTTTTTGCTTTAGTCTATTCATAATTTTGAGCTTTTTTTGCCGATGCCTCGCATCGGCCACCAAACCGAAAACACCGACTTGGAAAAATATTCATGGCAAAAGCATGTCC
>JAIDUH010000045.1 GCA_029060285.1 Muribaculaceae bacterium
AGTTTTCCATAATACTTTCGAACTAACCTAACATCATGAAACGATTTTTATACCTTTAAAACAATAATGGATATAAATTGTTCGGATAAAATATCATTTTTTTTAGATGAAATATCAATTGTTCAATTTTCGCAAGATCTAAAAATGAAGTTGTTTCGACTTATTTACGAATATAAAAAATATCAAAATAATATGAAAGGATCAATTCTTTTTATTAAGCTTCCGCCATCTTTGCGGCATCTTCCGCTTCATTCATCAGTCACGATGCTCGCATCGCTCCTTCTTCATGAATCGAAATCTGCTCGCAAAGCTGACGAAATCTTAATAAAAAAATAAGTCGAAACAACTTCAATAAGATACTTGAAACAATTAATGCATATTATGAATCGTAGATTATTGACCATAAGTATTATTTTTGCTTTTTTAGTTTGCGGCATAGATAGTCTCTTTTCCGCAACCTTGGTGATAACTGATCCGATTGCTGAGGGAGAATATATGGATCGTACTGATATAGATGAGGTGGTGATAGAAAGCGGCCACGGAATATCAGAAATTCCTGACTACGCTTTTTTAGGATGTACGTCGTTGAAGAAAGTGACATTGCCCGAGGGATTGAAGAAAATAGGGTTTCAATCATTCAGCGAGTGTTCAGCTCTTGAAGAAGTCAATTTCCCGGATAGTCTTGAAGATATCGGAAGCAATTCATTTACCTATTGTTCAAACTTGAGGGATGTGGAATTTCCGCAAGGTTTGAAACATATAGGCCACAATGCCTTTTCCTTTTGCACGTCGCTTGTTGAAGCTATATTGCCTGATAGCCTGGAAGAAATCGAGTCATATGCATTTTCGGATTGCGACTCGCTCAGGAAAGTAAGGCTTCCTGCCAACGATCATTTGTTGGGAGAGCTGATGATGAACTGTTGCGGTTCACTCGTTGAGATAGAGGAGGGTTCTTTTGATGTGCCTAAGTTTGACTGTGATAGTTATATATTTGACCCATATGACACCGATGCATATGAGAGATGTGTGCTTAAAGTGCCTGGAAGTGTGATAGATAAATATGATGTTTCAAAATCATGGCAAATGTTTAATAAAATTGCAATGTGAAAGCAATGAACCTATAAAGGTAAAATAATGTTTATGAAGTATAAAAATCAAAAAACAGACTTGATTTAATACCACGAAAAACACACTGAGAAGCAATACTAATTATAAACACACTTAATCTTTAAAACTATGAAAAAGTTATTTTCCTCTATCGTCGCTATCTCTCTTTCAATCGTAGGATTCACAGCAGCAGCAGAAAACGCATCTCCAGATGCATCCCCGGAAGCAAAAGCATCTCCGGCTGTAGCAGAAGCTCCTGCACCGGCGCCTGCAGTAAGTGCATCAAGCAATGTGGAAGTTCCGGAATTGATAGCAGAACATCTGTCGGTTCGCTTCCCCGGTTCCACAGTCTATGGTATCACCCGTGAGGGAGTGACATATGTTGTAGATCTTGGTGATGGTCTCCATATCCGCTACGACAACTGCTTTAATCCCGTATGCTACGGTGTTCACGACCACCAGCATTGAATCTGAAATTCGTACTTGATAAACATATACATAAAGGCTCGCCGTTTGGCGAGCCTTATACGTATGTTTGCACTGAAATGTCACTTGGTGATTTTGAAGGATTTTCCACCTGACCTTATGATATATATTCCTTTGGGAAGGTAAGATATGGCCTCATTGGAAGCATTTTTCTTGACGATTGAGCCATTGATGGAGTAGATGTCAATTATGGCGTCTTTCTCCATTATTGATTCAACACCTGATTCACCTATAGCGATCTGGAATGGATCGCTGATCTGCTTCCCGAAACGGTCGTAGAATATGAAGTCGTAGGTATCCGGTGCAAGTGAAAATGCCCTTTCAAATTTGTAGGTAGAGGATTTACCGGGCAAAATACTGCTGACAGGCAATTGATAGGCAGTGTTGTCGACTGATTTGCCGTCCTTGAAAATTTTATATACGACTACAGAATTATATTCATAATCGCCAAAATTAGTTAGCGTAATCTGGAATTTAGCTTTTTCATTTTGGATTACTGTCAATTCAGGGGTAAAATCAATCACCCTGATGTCTGTCACAGCTCCCGGAATTCCCTCTTGATAAGTCATCTTTCCGTCTGATTCAACTTTAAGGTTGAAATATGATATGCTGGTGAATGGGAAGAGGACTTTCTGGATGTTTCCTTCCGGTGTTCGGATTACTATATAGCATTGGTAGTCACCTTCCGGAAGATTTTCCGGAAGATTTAAGGCAGAAGGAGCAAACCCCGCGACATTTTTTCCGACGACGCCATTAAAATGGAAAGTTGTTCTCGGTTCAGTATCCCCTGCCAAATAATATGGATATGGTTTGGATACAAATGACTTGCCATCTGAAGAGATAGCTTCAATCAGGATTTCAACATCGACAGGTTGCTGTGAATAGTTATATATTCCACCGAAATTGTAATTGAGCATAACCCTTTCATTGTTTACCAGATCCTTTACGCTCAGGCTGGCAGTGCTATAGATGGGATACCATATTCTTGAATCTTCTACAGGAGGCTGAATACCACAGATGATCGTTTGATTGGAATCGTATCCGCCTTCGAATCCTCCTACTCCTTGAAATGATGGATCGAGGGAGGAAAGTTTGAAGTAGCCGTCACCAAGTCCTTGCCATCCCCAATTAATATGGAAAAAACCATCCCCTTCATATCCATCGCATATGAACTGGTGTCCGCCTGCGGGAGCTTGTCCACCGTAAAGGACGGGGCGTTTATTCTCGAGTTCACCGTAGATCAAATCTTCCCATTCTTCATTGCTGAAGAAATCACGCTTCATAAGCTTAACTCCGTTGTCATATTTGAAATAATGGCGCAGGGCATATGCTATATAGTTGTCGCTTGCGCTGCTTCCATTACTATATGGGTCGTATTTTGTATCGAGATTATAGTCCATGTTGACTGACACTCCGCAAGCATACAAGAGTTTAGCAACAGCCTCTTTTTGCTCATCCGATTCTGAGCCTTCAAAATACTCCGGCATGAGGTCATAACTGAAGACTCCGTTTGAGAAGTCGAAGTCAAGCGATTTGCCGTTCCATGAATAGGCATTTGAGTCATTGCCGGACTCCGGATAGTTATGATGTTTGATTATTTGTGCCATGGCAGTAGCAACGCAGCCTGTCACACAATGATAATTTCCTATTTCGGGGCAGTCAAGGTTGTATGGATTTTCTTGTCCCCATGTAGTATGAATCAAATATGGAATTTCCTCTTTTTGAGTTTTTGGGGCGAGAAAAGGTCTTTTCTCAGTCAGTTTTCCTGATTCTATGGCGCGACAAGTTTCAGCGGCTTCTTCAGCATACTGAGTCAGCCACCATTTCAGAGCAGGAGATGTGTTGGAAGGGTCAAATGTTCCGTTGCCGGAATATCCAAGCAGAGCCGGCATGTTATCGTCGGCTGAAACGACAATGAATCCGTCGTTTGTATTGAAGACATAGACAAATTTTTCTCCTTCAGTCTCTTCTGTATAGATGAGATCATAATTTGAGCTGCCGGAAATTCTTTTTTGTCCCATATTTTCTTTAGCCCTTGAGAGGGCATCCGCGGGACTGAGTTGGCGTGCATATACGCCGGTTGCCATTAATGTCAAGAGCAGGCCTGAGCAGAAAGCTTTCTGAATAGATGTTGATTTCATATGTGTATTTTGCTTTAATATTCGCTTGTTCTTATGTATTGAATAGTAACTTCTTAGCGCAGACGCTCAGCTTGTTGTCTGCGGATCTATATTTTATGTGTGTCCAAGTATCATAGTGACTTTATCTCTACCTCAGAGAGTCCGGTGAAAGACGTTATCATGGAGATGTCAATGCCTTCCCTAAGCATTTTCAAAGCAATATTTTTCCTTGCTTTAACTTCGCCTTCGGCGAGACCTGCAGCTCTACCCTCGGCAAGGCCTGCTGCAAGGCCTTCAGAACGGGCGGTGTCGTATGAATCGTTCTGGATCATCAGGTTGTCAAGATGTCGGAAATATGCCTCCTTCTCTGCCTTTGTCATGGAAAGTACCCTCAGCTTTTCCCTTACCTGCTGAAGACCCGGCGTGCGCGTGTTTTCCCTGACCACTCCCGTCTTGAGATACTCCATCCACTCGTCCATAGGAGACTCCGGTATCTTGTCAAACTCATTGATACGGAGAAGATAGTATTCCGGAAAGATCTTGTAGGGCAGGTGCGGAACTATTACACCGTCTTCCTTGGTCCGGACTATTAGGTCTGTGCCGGTATGCAGTCCCTTGAAATTCGTCTTACCATGGTAGATGTAATCATCCCCTTCGCCAAAGTCGCAGTAGAGAAGGCTGATGGAATAGATCTTCTTGACCTGATCGTATTTGTCGCCGAGCTTGATGTGCTCTGTGATGGCCTTGCATGTACCGTAAAGTATGCGTTGAAGATAGTGGTACTGCGTGGTCAGCTGCACCTCGACGATGATGATATGTCCCTTGCTGTTGCGCGCCTTGATGTCGACACGGTTGAACTTGTCGGAATCGCTATCTTGGTTGGATTCGCTTTCGAGGATCTCAACGATCTTTACATCCTGGCCCAGAAGAACCGAGATGAGGCCCTCGAAGATCTCGAAGTTAGCTTTCTCCCTGAGCATGTGCTTCATCGCCCAGTCAAAACGTATGAATTCATTGTCATTTCCCATATTCAACTTCTTTTTGCAAAAGTAGCGAAAAAAATATAAATAGACAAAAATATTATCTCAAAACATGAAATGATGTTGTTTTTTGATGTGCTTTTTTATCTATTGTTTGTTGATTTCGCAATTTTTTGCTAACTTAGTGCCAAAATATATCAATAATGGAGCAACTGACCACCTTTATAAATATTCAGACGGATTACGGATTTAAGCGGATGTTTGGTACGCCGAAGAATAAGCGGATCCTCATACGTTTCCTCAATGCCCTTCTGGGCGACACGATTTGTGTTACTGACGTAGTCTATCATGACAAGGAAATGTTACCGGAGGATGAAAACGGCAAGAGGATAATCTACGATGTCTATTGCACGAGCCAAGGAGAAAACCATCATTTTATACTGGAGATGCAGAACTTCTATGAACCACCTTTCGCGGACCGCGTTTTATATTATACTACTAAGATAATTGCAGGACAAGGCAAAAAGGGATGGGACTATAAGCTGAAGCCTGTGATATCTATAGTGGTCATGGACTTTGACCTTAAGAAGATGACAAAGTCACTGATCCATGACATGCAGATGGTGGATGTCAAGACTGGAGATGTGCTGTCTGACAAGGTCAGGGTGCTTCTGCTGTCGTTGAAACAGATTGAAGCGAAAAAATGGGAAGAATGTGGCAGTGAAATAGAACGGTTAATGTTTTTGATAAAGAATATGGATAAGTTGGAGAAAAGTTCGGAGATATACAAGAGTAAGGAGTATCAGGACATGTTTGATGCGGCGGAGACACATAATATGGTCAATGAAGAACTTGTGGCATACAGTGAGTCGCTGCAGAGGATGAGGGACTACCAGTCGGGACTTGACTATGCCCGGAAGGAGTCTTTTGATGATGGAGTGTCCAAGGGTATCGAGAAAGGACGTGAGGAGGGACGAGCGGAGGGACGAGCGGAAGGACGAGCGGAAGGACGTGAGGAGGAGCGGATTGAGAGCATTCGGTTTATGCTTTCGATTGGCGTTCCCCCGGAGGTAATAGCTGCCCAGTATAATATCACGACTGGGGAGGTTTTGGGACTTAGCATATGAACTTGGACATGTTTGATGCGGCGGAGACACATAATATGGTCAATGAAGAACTTGTGGCATACAGTGAGTCGCTGCAGAGGATGAGGGACTACCAGTCGGGACTTGACTATGCCCGGAAGGAGTCTTTTGATGATGGAGTGTCCAAGGGTATCGAGAAAGGACGTGAGGAGGGACGAGCGGAAGGACGTGAGGAGGAGAGGATTGAGAGCATTCGGTTTATGCTTTCGATTGGCGTTGCCCCGGAGGTAATAGCTGCCCAGTATAATATGACGACTGGGGAGGTTTTGGGACTTAGCATATGAACTTAGACATGTTTGATGAGGCGGAGGCTCATAATATGGTCAATCAAGAACTCGTGGCATACAGCGAGTCGCAGAAGTGGATGTGTGATTACCGGTCAGCGCTTGAATATGTCCGGAAGGAGTCATTGGATGATGGAGTGTCCAAGGGAATAGAGAATGGACGTGAGGAGGAACGAGTGGAAGGGCGAGCGGAGAATAACGGCTAAGTAAAATATGACTACTGTGGAGGTTTGGGGCTTGATTTTCTTTGGAACTTGGATCATTATACCGACGTATCGGCTTTGGTGCTGATAAATTTAAAAGGAAGCAGCTGCACAATGCAACTGCTTCCTTTGTTATCTTCACATTACTCTTTTACCAGTTTGATGACACAGGCATCTCTACAGTTACTGTCGCCACTGTTGTCAAATGAATTGAAGTCATAATTGAAATAGTTAATGTCCCAACTCATTGTAGGCTTAGGATCGGCATCTCCTAAGAATCCATTTTCAACTCGATTGTTTAACCAAAAAATTGCACCAGGAGCGATTTTTAGATTATATGGAACGGGTCGGAATACATTACCTCCACCGGAGGCGTTAGGAGTATCACCAGGCAGAAGTACGTCAACGTCTGAATAAATAAGCATACCCCTTTTGACATTAGTGTCATCCGCATTTTTTCTACGTCCATATCCATCCTTGCCTAATGAAAAAAGGACTTGGGCAGCAGTTTTTTCCTTAGCATCATAAGCAATAACCCCTCTAACGCCATAATTAGTATTATCTGAATTTTCGATAGAGAAACCTGTTGCTGTTTCAAAATCTTTAGCTGTTTCTGTAGCTTCACCATAAATTATCCCTAATGCGAACTCGCATTTTGACTTTAATTCATTAAAATCAGCTAACTCAGGAACTTTCCAATTTTCACCCCTAATCTTGAATGTCCCCATAGGTTCTGGATCGGTATTATTTCCTTCGCATCCTAACCCAACCCATGATAATTGCTGGCCATCCGTTAGATAAAATTGTCTATTGGTAGGATTTTGAAAGGGTCCCATACCCATATTGGTTCTATAATTATTAATCTCGAGTATTCCCCGAGTAATTCTACCCCTTCTATATAATGATCCAAGATAAAATGGACTTTCAGTTTCTTCAGCTTCATAGACATTAGTTTCCCCAGCAATAGCTGTGGCTGATTGAAGCGTATAGTTACTCCAATATTTTCCACCAAGTAACATAGGATCATCATATCCTTGACGGACAAGAATCTTATGTACACAATTGTTACTATGATATAGGACATTTATTACAGCATAACCATTTCCGTTAAAATTGATATTAAAATCAACCTCCGAACCGGTTTTGCCATAGATTTTACCATCTTTTTCTTCACCTTTCGTAGTATTGGACTTTGATAGGGTGAAATTGCCAGACCCCATTTCCACAGAAGCAGTCCATTCTCCATCAGATTTTAAAGGAGTATAGTTTGATTTCTGATTACTATTTAATGTAGTCATCAGAACAACATGGAATGGACCTGCAGTACTTCCGCTTTTACGCCATATAGCTTTAGGATTGACGATACGAGGTTCTTGAAGCACTGTTACATACTCAGTCAACTCTCGAACAGGAGCTGTTTCATCGAATGTAGCCGTAACTTTTAGGATAGCTTTTCGCACAAAGTATTCATAAGGATTATTACCGGAAAAGCCTGAATTCTCTATCATTGTCTTAGCTCTTGTCCATAAAGGCACCATTACAATTTTATTCTTTTTGTCTGTGCCGTCATCAACTTCCACAACTGACCAAGCATTCAATGGGCAGTCACTCATATGAACATCTTCACCACCAATATCAAGATCCGCACCTTGAAATATTGAGTATCCCTGACTACCTTGACCTCGATGTTCATCATAGAAAGCCTTCAAAGCGTTTTGAGCGCTAACACCTTCTTTAAAGCTCCAATAATTTGCTGGTTGCCCGGTCTCCGGGTTTGCCGGAGTTTTCTCAGGAATTGTTACCGGCAATTCAGCAACATCGTCTGCTTTTGGCATATTGAGAGCAAGGAATCCTAACCATGGGTAACCGGCATTATATGTTAAAGTTCCATTATTAGTATTTACCGTTTCTTCTTTTTTATAATAATTATCAAATGCGGCTTTATTCCATTGGAATTGATATTCCCCTGGAGTAGATGAAACTGGATTAGATGGATATGAATAATCATCCGGATTAGATGGAGCCCAGTTATTCTCAATAATATCCACACGAAGGCTTGTACAGTTTTTTGAAACTTTTACCGGAAGAGAAGACTTCGACTGATACAGATATGACACACGGTATACCGGTGGAACATCCAAGTTGGGATCCGGGATATCATAGTCTATATGCCAGTCAGGCTGGTTTGCCCAGCCCTTGAATCCGAGGGTCAGCTTGAAGTGATAGTTACGCTCGACGTCATAATTGTATGTGATGTCTTTACCTAACATAAAGCGGTATTTAATAGGACCTTGCGAAGGATTCTCTTGGTTGATTGATATATAATACGCCTCAACTTCTACGTATGTGCCGTTTTTCACTCGGTCTTTGTAGTCATTGCCTTTTCCATCATCGTCGCGAACGTTTTCGCCGACTTGGTCTTTGCCGGAGCCATGCTGACGCTTGTCATAATCTGCCTTATTGGATTCAGTGCTATAATCTCCCTGCATGTTCTCATAGAAAAACAATGCATCTTTGTCGGCTGCCGAATGGACAGAGCCCTTGAGAATCGGCGTGCCATCCGGCTCGACGAGACCGTTATACAGTTCTATACCTGACTGGCTTTTATCGTAAATGTTTTCAGTCGGGTTGCCGGGGTATGTTATCCGGGTATTGTCTACACTTGGAGTATAGGTTGCTTCAGGCTGATTGGATGGTCCTGTTCTTCTGTTGAGTAGTTCAGATTCAGACGGCTCATTTTTCTTTCCTAAATAGCATTCTGCTGCAATGTCATGTACGGTGACATTTTTAATATATACCCATACACCCTGGTTCAGTCCGGATGCATCATAAGCCACGGTCACTTTGGAAGCCAAGCGGCGAAGCCAAGCGCCGATACGCACGTTTGGCTGATTGATCGTGATGACACTCGGTCCGAATCCCTTGGAAGCAGAGGGCGCCTGCTCACTGCCAGATAACTCCAGGAAATAGCCGAACATCTGGTCGTCGTTTCCAATGTTCGTGCTATCCCACTTTACCTTGAAAGACTTAAGGCCATCCACTGTCTTTGCCACTCCTTCCGGATCTCTTAATGCCGTAGCATAATCTCCTCGAATGTTGGCGGCAGCGTATATCTGATATCTTCCGTATGGGATTTTGATATTCTTGAGAGTCGTCTTGAATGTCGGAAGTGTCAATTCTCCATTGTTGTTCACATCCATACCTTCACCGTCGGATGGAGGATTATAATTCGGCACGCTATCCAACTCAGACTTTTGATATTCCTTTATCTCAACGAGAGATCCATTTTCCTTATAAATGAATACAAAAAGATTCTCAATTCCATTCAAGGCATCTCCCGGTGTCCTGGTAAGGGCGGGGGTATAATTCTTAAAGGAGATTTCTGCCGTCAGCATAGCCTCTCCTTCTCCGGGCTCGTCATGACCGAACAGATAGCGGTCGTCGGCACACCCGTAAGCGAAGAGCAATGCTATGAGCATTGAGAAGACACCGTATAAAGTTTTTCTGTTCATATTGTTCAATCGTATAAAACACATGTTATTTTTCCGTTACTCCGGATCATACAATTCTCCGAATTCCGGTTCCAGTTCAACGGAGTTGTATGGCGCTTCTATAGCCTCCAAAGTGATTTCTGCTTCTGCACGTTCCACTGAAAGCGTATATATATGATTTCTGAGGATATTGTCTCCGAATTCAAATTTTTTGCCGTTGTATCCATACATAGGCACGACGAAATCCATAGTCTCATTTTCGAAATATTCAATTGTGATCTTGAATCCGGGAATACCTGAACCAGTGCCTGTATTTCCAATCGTCTGCTCAGGTACGAAACCTACAAGGACAGCACCTGTTCTGTCAGCGGGCAAAATACTTGTCAAGTCTACAGGCATTTCGCCAAGACGATATGTGAAGGCATCCTCGGGAGAAAGTGGATTGCCCGGCTTGAAGATATTCGGGGTATGCACCTGATTGCCATTGATATATTTTGAGGCATCATTAGGAAGCGGTCGTGCCCCATTCTGTGACCCTATGAACTCTACCTTTGAAATTTTAGGGAAGCCATCATTATTCTTATTCTGAATGTTATCTACCACCCTCACTTTAGCGAGCGCCCGCAGAAGATCGATTTGACCAAGAAATATGCGGTATTCAGGACGGCTGTTGAAGAGCGTATTCTGAGATACGCTGAAATAATTTGTCCCGAACATCGGAATGCTCTTCTTTCCTTTGCTGTAAAGCCCTTCTACGTCTCCTCCTTCATAAGAACCGTCGTAAAGGTAGTCCATATTGTAATCCCATTCGTTCAGCTGAGCGATTACTGCATCAAACGTAGTTCCGTCTATGGCAGCCCATGGGTCTATACCGTCTTTTGGAGCAGGAGTCGCATTGGCCACTATCAGGAGTCTGAATATGACATTATCCTTTCCATTAGGAGCGATCTCCTCTTCCGAATCCTCACCGAATAGGATTTTATTAAGCTCTGAGCGTAATATTTCAAAAGAAACGGTATACGCTCCCGGAGTTCCGCTGATCTGAATCTTCTGATTTTCAGAAGATGTGATGTCGGTTATCTTAAGTACAAGTTTCTCGGCTTCGCCTGGTTTTGAAGCCATTCTTGCAAAGACAAACATACCGAGATCTTTATAGTTGATACCGTCTTCAAGCTGCCGGAATTCACTTTCCTCTTCCAAATGACCCTGGTTGTCCGCTCTTGTGGAAGCTCCGGAAGCATTCATCTCGAAATATAGAGTTATCGCTTCTTGAGCTTTATCCTCCGGACAATCCTGATACGGCTCATTCACAAGTGAACATGCAGATAAAAGGAAAGCACTAAGTATTAACAGAATATGTTGTTTCATCAGATAATATGGAATCAGAGTTTTGCCTGTCAAAAATCTTTAACCTGAGGAGGGACAACCGCCCAACCATTGATATATATGCCTGCAGCCAGATACCAGTTGCTTGAGGAATCAATGAAGAAGACCATTGAATAGTCATCTTGCAGGTCCAGATACTCCTGATCCGGAATATTGCCGTAGTAGCCCCTTATGAGAAGAAGATAATCTACGAGGGGAATGCGTATAATGTCCCTGTCATCCCAGTTTCTATGCACTGTAAGTATGGCATTGGAATCTTCCATGAGGCGTCCTGTCGAGAGTTCGAAAAGAAGGGAGGCAATGGTGGTGATGTCTCTCGTCTCTGCATTTTCAGGGTCAGGCGTCGTCACAACTCCGTATTTTGTATTCCATGGTTCATAAGTCACAACCGGTGACGGGAGAAGCGTGTTGTCCCATGCATATACGGAATTGGCGTCTGTGATTGTGACAGAGAAATCCTTTTCATCGATTGCCTTACCGTCAAGATGCTGCAGCATGACGCGGATGTCTTTCGTATCTTTATACATCTGTACGGTGACTTCCTTGATGTTGGGGTTCAGCGGATCAGCTTTATACTCCACGTTATTAAGCACACCGTTATAGACACCTTGGAGGCGAGTCCTTGAGACATACTTTCCATCTTCATCGAGGGTCTGCATCTTCACTTCGAGATCCTCTTTGGAAGCCGGGGTGTATGTAGCCAGCTCGAAACTCTCATTATCTTCCAGACCGCCCCAAGCCACGAAATCATACGTTCCTTCTCCAAGCGTGGTCTGTAGAAAGAAATTCTCATCCTTCAGTTCCGGTCCCGAGACCCTACCGCTCCAGACCGGAGCACCCTGCGGGTCGAAAGCCCATACATTTATCGAGTTCACCTCATATTGGAAAGCGTCCGTCTCCTTAAGAAACGCGTCCTTGAACTTCAGGCGCAGTTCTTCCGGACAAGGATCAAGATCCTCCGTGACGAGACCGCATCCGGGAGTCAGAACGGCAGCGAACAGCGCTGACGAAAACACTAAAGATTTTTGAAATTTTTCTATATGCATCGTTATCGATTGAATTTCGTTTGTAATGAGCCGACAGTATGTTTCGGCCTGACTTGGTAGACTACGGGAGGTTCAGTTCCCGTAGCCTTTGATGTTTAGAGGTCTACCTTCTGATGGGGTACCACAGCCCACTTCAGGATATGTACAGTGTAAGACATGTAATAGTCTTGGGAGAACGATGGGGGCACGAGTTCCACATCATCGCCGCCGATACCTGAAGCAAGACCGACAATCTTGCCTACCTCAACGGAATAAGAGTGGTTGCGGACCATGCCGAAGTCGCCTACGCGCACTGCATTCCAGTCGATGGCGGCATCATCCTTGTTGGTGTTGCCCTTGCGATACCATCCAAAGTGCTTTACAGGAATGTTGAAGTATGCGTGACCCAAGTTGTAAGACAGTGCATATCCGACATTGCGTGCGAGAGCGATATTGGCGTTAACGAGACTGATCTGAGTGTCCTCATTTGTCACACGATCAACGACTTGCCTGTATCCGTTATAAGTCAGCACATAAATGTTCTGGTCAACTCCAGGAGCGGTTGTGAAACGCAATGTGCGTGCATTGTGCTGGAGTTTCAGTTCAGTTTCAGTGTTGCCATCATAAGCAGCCTTTTCCGCAGGAGTAAGCTCTGAAACTTCCATAAACTGAGTAAGCGCATTGAATCCAGTGCCATTGTCCAACTCATATGGCTCATAGCTATCGCCTACTTTCTTATAAAGGATATTGCACTGGATAAAGAATCGTTTCAACATACTTTCACCTCCGTCTACTGCACTCGTGACGGAGTTAGGTTGATTCTCAAAATAGATATAGGGCTGATCATCGACATCAGATTTGCCCGGAACCGGTCCTGTCAGATAAGTGTAGAAACCGGTCTCGTCATCCAATTCCACATCGTTGAGCCACATCTTATATTTACCGACATAGATGACGGAGGCAACTGCGGCTGCCGGATTCTTTGAGGCAAGGGCGATAGAACCTACAGTAGTTTCCTTAAAGTACTGCGGAGTTGTCACATTAGCTGCAAAGCCTTTCTTTCCTTCCTTGAGTTCATTATAAGATATATACTTCTGAGGCTCTGAATGCCCCACCATGTCAAGGTCAGAAGATACTTCCGGATACTTATTGGTGAAATATGCTGGTGACATTCCCCAGTATGATCGGTTGAAAGAAGGAGCGTTCCATGTCCAAGTATCTTCGCCGGTAAGTCCCGTATTTATGATATCGTTAAGGGCGGTGTAGGAATAGTTGTCAGGGAGAATTCCTCCGTCTGTGGATTCCTCACGGAAAGACTTGATCACGTATGTTTTCTTGGATTCAGCGTTGACTGCCCAATACTGGGGAATGAACTCCAATGTAATCTTATTTTTATCTGTGAATTCCTGTCCTTTATCATCCCAGATTCTCTGGCCTGTCACAAAATCTTCCTGCTCAGCACCTGTTGCATTAAACGAGAGTTTGGTAGCGTAACGCTCAACATAAATCTGGGCACACTGATTATTCGCGTTAGCTTCCTCTGCTTCTGCCTCTGTTGAGAAGAGATTGACATTCATCTCGAGAGGTACGGCAATTCTTGGAGTCCTGGCATTTTCATCGCTTGTAGTATAATAAACAGAGTTACTCATTGGGAAAATGTTACCTCCCTTTACGGCTGTCTCAAGCTGAAGAGTCTGAATGTCTTTAAGGGAAACGTTAAGATTTCCGTTATTGACAGGATTGATATAGCAGATCACCTGGCTTGGCTGCTTCTCACCCTTCATCACGCTTACCTTGACAACAGACTTGTAATATTTCTCCACTGAACCGGTCTCGGTATTGGAAACCCACTTGTTGTTGTCCAGTTCGATAGGTGTAACGTCACCGATCACATTGCCATCCACATCATAGAATACGAAATAGGCTGAGTTGACCTCGCTTTCCGTACCCCCTCCAGGAGCGAAGTCCGAAGCGTCAGGAGTTCCATTGTCAGTGGCTGCACGTGTGCCGGCACCTGGCACATCCCCACTTATTCGAAGACTCACGAAATAGTCGTTGTCTGTCTCCAACGTCATGTCAGCACCTCCATTGTTGATGACATTGTCGGAAGAACAGCCTGTGAAGAGCAGCCCGAGAGCCACTGCTCCATAAAGATAAGTTTTCTTCATAAATAAAATTGAGTATTTGGTTGATTGTTGTTTATTTGAATTATAGTGTCGCCGTAGAGGATTTTATTCCGCTCCTTCAACAAAGTACGTTATACTTTGCTTCGGCGCTGGGGTTTCCAACCGCTCAATGTAGCGGAGAGCTTTTTCTATTCCGAGGGAAGCTGCCTTACGGAAGAGCGTAAGGGCACGCTCCTCGTCGCCATTGATTTGTGCGAGCATGGCACGTGTATAATATGCCTCACCGCTTTCGCCGGCATTCATTAGTTTTTCTGAGGCTTTCTGCATCTCGTCGCGGCGCATAAGGATATTCGCTGCATTAATGGCAGCCTGTTGGTCGTAGGGATAGATCTCGGAGGCCTTCAGTAATACGTCTTCAAACTCAGGAGAACCCTCATCGAAAGTCTGAGCCACCCGGAAGAAGTCTACCGGACGCAGACGCTCGGGAGTGCGTGCGTATGCCTGCTTTAGCTCCTCGATATCGACATAGGTCTTGATGCGGTATTGCACCGTATAGTCAGAGTGACGGAGACCGGGATATACACTGTCGAGCATAAGCTTGTATTGCTTAGGAAACTGCTTCTTGATCGCAGCATCTTTCGGGTCGGGAGCCAATCCTGAGTTCACGATCTCCATGATGGCGTCTCGGTTTGGAATGTCGGCTGTTTCAAGCCAGGCGCGGAGGCCGTCCCAGTCTTCCGGCTCATAGTTGGTAAACATTATCTTCGGATCGAAATGGTATCTCTCGCGCACATATTCCTTAAGCGACTCTGTACGTCCGATAGCGAGCCGGACATTGTTCTCATAGCTGCCTTCAGGAGATGCGAAACCCTTGATGGTAAGGCGGGTGATTGTGGCATCGGGGTCGTTCTTGATCACGTCAATCGATTCGATGATCTTCTTAAGCTCACGAGGGTTTTTTCGATAGTTTTCTTTTATCTCCGTTCGATTGACGACAAAGTCGATAAATGCTTTGCCCTCTGCCTCAAGCACAACAGCGCTGTCTCCTGTCAATGCGATATAGTCTACTTCTTCGAAAGCGTTTGTGACGTTATCTTCCGGTGTCTCGATGTTTGCGATAGGCGTGTCACATAGAGGGCTGACAGGCTTGCAGCAGTTTTGGGTCTCCTCACGCATAAAGACCGTGCAGTTGTCCATCCATGGCTGCCACGGCACGAATCGGGAGTATTCCACAAGTCCTTTCTTGCCAGCCTGGTAGATAAGGTCGCCAGCAGCGATGTCTCCCTCTCTGAGATGGGTGTAGAAGCGGTTGCGACCAGCGAATGTGACCGGCTTCAGTACCACTGAGTCCCCAACCGAAAGATTACTCTTCACGATCGGAGTAAACATTACCTGATAATCTCTGCCGGGCTTTACGCGTTGCGGGTCAATATCGAATGATACCTGAAGTAATGTATCGATGTGAGCCACCTCAATTCGCTCGACTTTGAGAAGGGAGGGCATCTCCACCGATTTAGCTTCTATTGCCCCGGAGGAAGATACGAGGGCCACCGCTATGGCGGCCATGAAAGAAAGTTTTTTATTGTTCATGTCAGTGGGAGAGTTGTCAGAAAACATATACAAGATTCAGGGCCGTCTTGGTGGGACCGAAATAATTGTGATGACCAGAGTCAAGTTTGGTGCCGCAGACAGCGCATGGATATTTATCGTAGGTGGCATAAATCCAACCTATACCGATCTCTGCCTCAAGGTTCCAGTGTTTGTCGAGTATCCAAGAATATCCGTATGCTAATCCGGCTCCTCCCATCCAGCCCTGATAACGGCTGTCGCGCAGCTGACCGAAATCTGTGCCGAGAAATTTGAAATCAAGGGGAAGGTTACCGAAGTTATATTGTCCACCTATCAGATGGAATCCAAGGAAATGTCCGGAAAAGGCTTGACAGAACCAGTAGCGTGCTTCCGGCTGTACGCTCCATTGCTTCCAACGTCTTTCGTTGACGGTCCATGCATTGAGGTTTCCGGTCAGCTCTACGGTCCATTGGGGTGCTACCTTAGCCTCGATACCAAGATCAGGCGTAAGAAGGGCATCGTAAAGGAGATTGCTCTTTAATGCGACATGCTGAGCCTTGGCGGAGACTCCCCCAAAAAGCATCAGTCCTGCGAAGAGGATCCCGGTTCTTTTTATCAGTTTGTTAGCTGTCATATGTTGTGTTGTCAGTTGTCAGACTTCAGTTGTCAGTTTTCTATTCTCTTGATGAATGAGAGCAGGGAATTGTAGATGAGTCCATGCTTATCGGCTATCGAGCGGAGCGAACCCCCTTCCTTGCGGTATTCCTCGATGGCAGGACGGTATTTTTCCCAAGCAGTTTTCTTGACCAGCTTGCCGTTGTCAAGCCTCACCATCCCTTGGCATTCTACGATATCGGGTGCGTGATTTTTGAGATATAGCCTGAAAACGTCTGCGTTTAGCCCGTATTCTTTTGCCACTGCAGACACAGATCTCGGATTTTGGCGCAGACTGGCAATAGCATCGCCATATTTGCCATGTTTCCGGTTGTGACGTTCTTCACGACACCACTGGTCGAGATAGTGTTTGAATCCTAAAGGTGGTACGCCGGTTTCCTGGATCACCTCTTTCATTGTCTTCCGCCCTTCTTTGTAGAGGGCTAAGGCGCGAGCGTAGAGATCTGCTGTCTCTGGTTTTGGTCCATACAGCTGTCCGTTGCCGGATAGGGCACCGGTCTGCCGTTTATGGTATACCATCTTGGCTTCCTGTCTGCGCTTTGCCTTTGCCGCGATCGCATCATGGTGGTAAAACCGCATATACTGTCCGAATCCACTTCTTGATATTCCGAATTGATCTGCTACTTCATATATTGTAAGGTCAGAATTCTTATATACCGGCACTGCCTGCTCATATGCGGACTTACTTGACGGTAAAGCTCCTCGATGCAGTCCGTCTGCGATTCCGAGTCGCTCTCTAAGCTTTTCGCGAGCCGGTATGATGTCAGGGTAATGCACCTTGAGTTGTGAAGCAAGTCCTGTTCCTGTGACGCCGTACATTCGTGCAATCTGTGACAGATTGAATTCAATAAAGGCTATGTCTCCGCTTGCTTCTATGGCATCTTTATACTTAAGATGAGTAGCGCGTGATTGGCCACGAGGAGATTTGATTTTTACATCCTCGTTGTTTTCATCTCGATCTATTCCATATCTCTTGAATAGGAGTGTGCGGTGATGTCGCGAGAGATAATGGCTCAGAGCCTTGGGTGATATTCCTGTCTTTTCGGATATTTCACGGATTGAGAGAGATGATGATGCGTAGAGTTCCACCGCAGCAGCATATTTGTCGCGAGCTGCCGATATACGGTCAGCGGTCGGCAGACGATTGAAATCTGTCTCCGACGTAGTTACCGTGACTGTAAGTTTCTCTGCGGGGCTCATAGCGATGTTTATTAGTTTGGTGTACAGCTTAAAATATTAGTAATAATCTTCTTTGTTTAAGTATCTCTACTTAAGAGATAATTAACTATGGTGCAAAATTAATAAAAAATACTGAGATTGCAAATTTTCAACTGATTTTTTAAATTTTTATATTTAATTCATATAATTGAAGATCGCAATTTATTAGTATAGAAAAAAAATAATCTGACAATAACAAACATCTTATATCCACAAATTATTCTATTTAGCTAAAAATTTATTCAAAATAGTATAGATTTATACACAGATATATTTAATATTCATTGATATATAGCGATATTTCAATCCTATAAAAGTTAATAATCTTTTAAGTAGAGATAATTAACTCAACTTTCGCAAGCTTTAAGAATCTTACGCAGAGGAGCAGGGTCGGATCAACGATCAACGATTAACGATCAATTTTGCTTCGCGTAGCGGTTGTGGAGAGCACGCTAAGAAGTTTAAATAGATATCAAGAAGTTTTATAAAATATTTTGAGAGGTAGACGATATTGATCGCTTACCTCTCATTTTTAATTTTTATTCTTCAGGTGCGAATATATGAAGTTGTTTCGACTTATTTACGAATACAAAAAATATCAAAATAATATGAAAGGATCA
>JAIDUH010000046.1 GCA_029060285.1 Muribaculaceae bacterium
GCAATGCTCCACGACAAGGAAGGCGCATACGATATTGTGCACGACGTATTCGCCTCCATTCTCGATGGAGGTGCTGAAAAACACCCTGACACTGCATACCTTATGAGAAGTGTCAGAAACCGTTGCCTCAACCGGTTGAAGGCAATTGATATCAGGGAACGATTCCGGCAATTATACTTGATAGAAAACGACGAATCAGACGATCTCGAGGATTGGCCCGATGAAGACACCATTGCCCTCATAGAGCAATCCAAGAAGGAAATGCCTCCGAAATGCCTTGAAGTATTCTCCATGAGATTTTTCGATGGCCTGTCAGCCTCTGAGATCTCCCACATCCTCGGCACCGGAGAAAGAGTGGTCTACAAACATCTAAGTCACGCCATGAACATCTTAAAACACAAATTGAATGGATAATCTTGACAAACTCCTTGAAGCCATAGAGCATCCTGAAAGATATTCGGAATCTGAACTTCTGGAACTCCTTTCCGATCCTGCGACAAAACAACTTTATCGGTTGATGTGTGCGTCTCGGGCTGAGGAATTCCGCCATCATTCCCCCGATGCCTCCGAAGTAGACCGGCAGTGGGATCGCTTTAAGGCGAAACGGCGCAGAAAATCATTCTTCTCTTGGATCTACAACAGGAAGGTGGCCGCCGTAGCAGCGGTGCTGATTGCTTCGTGCTCGATCATTGTGGTAGGTGTGTCATTAAGTGATAGATTCTTAGGAAAATCTGACAGACAGGAAATCGATCAGGCAGCAATGGAAACGACACTTCCTTCAGAAACAGCCCAACTGCTATCTCGGCAGGGTAATGATACAGTCATAGTGTTTGAGGATGAGAAACTCGACATGATACTTGCAGAGATTGCTCCCTACTATAACGTAAAAGTTGATCTTAAATATACTTCATCAAGAGGGGTTAGGCTCTTCCTCAGATGGGAATCAACCACTGGTCTGCCGGATCTCATCGAACATTTGAATTCGTTCGACCGCATCAATCTATTTCTCAAAGATGACGTAATAACCGATTATTGAAATGAAACGTATTTACATATTGCTTTCAATGGCAGTAGTATGCATCACTGCCATTGCAGCCCGCTACAACTACACTTTCAAAGACACTCCCGTTGCCCAGGCCTTGGCCACCCTTGTCAAGGACAATCCTGAGGCAAAGATAACCTTCATCTACAACGAGATGGACGACTACAAGACATCTGCAACAGTATCCACAGACAATTTGAAGGATGCTGTCAAGGATATCGTGGCGCGCAATCCGATTTCCGTCAGCGAGAAAAAGGGTAGGATTCTTGTGGAGGCACTGCAGAAAGGAAAATTTCGCTATTCCGGGACTCTTGTCAATGAATATCAGGAGCCGGTGGCCCACGCTACTGTGATGCTTCTAAATCCGAAAGACTCTGTGGTACTGACCTATGGCTTCACTTCCAACGACGGAAGCTTCCTTATCCCGTGCGACCGCAATCCGGTGTTGGCAAAAATCAGCAGCACGGGGTATCAGACAAAGATAATGGAGTTGTCGAGCACATCTTTGGGTAAGATTAGATTCAATACGAAATCAATTGAGCTCGATAATGTCAATGTGGTGTCAGATATAGTGCGTATGGAGCCTGACCGTACGGTGTTCGTGCCGCTCCCGCGCCAGAAGAATACTGCCATGAATGGTATTGAACTGATCGACCAGATGGGTATCCCTCAGCTGCAGGTCAGAGATGGCAAAGTGGAGACCTTGGCGGGAAGACCGGTATCTTTTTTCATTGATTATTTGCCCGCTGATGGGGATCAGCTCTCCGGAATGAATCTGCAGGATGTAAAGCGGGTGGAGTATCTTGAGTCGCCTGCCGACCCACGTTTCATGGGCGAAAAATTCGTGGTCAACTTCATAATGGAGAAATATATCTACGGAGGCTACGTCAAGCTCAGCGGATATGAATGCCTGAATATGAATGATCAGGAGATATCAGCTAATGTAAGGTATCAATATAAGAGCATGACGTATGATCTTGCTGCGTTCGGACAGTACGATGATATCTACCACAATGGGCAAGAAACCACAGAGGTTTTCAAATTTCCGCAATCAGATGGAACCACAAATACTATTGAACGCCTTTCAAGCATTTCAAGTTCCAGAGACAGCCATACCACAGGCAGACTGAGCTTCAAGGCTACCTATAGCTCAAGCGATATAACAGCCAGGTCTATTCTGTCAGTAGGTATGACTGACCGTCCTACATTAGATAGAAATGGGGAAGTGACATATACATCGGAAGAATACCCTAATTCGTCGTATTCTTCAAAATCATCGAAAAAAGATAAATTTATCAGGCTCAACGGGTCCTATGTGTTCAAACTCCCCAATGAATTCGGGCTGACATTCACACCGAGTTATACATTCTCACAGACCGGCCAGAACTCATCATATCTTCAGGATACTTTTGATCCGATCTTCAACAGTGCTGATGACCATACAAGTAAGCTATCAGGATATCTCAACCTGAACAGGAATTTCGGTAAGATAGGGAGTTTTACTGCTTATCTGTCAGGTGCCTATGATTATTATCGCACCCGCTATTTGGGATCAGCCGAGAATTATGACAGGAGTAAGGACCAGAGATATAAAGCCGGAATCTCCTATTCAGTGACGGCAGGAAATTTCTATGGAGAGGCAGATTTTGGTTGGGTATGGGATAAGAATAGTTTCAACGACTTCAAGTCGCACTCATCGCTTCCGGCAGCCGAACTGTCGCTGTCTTACCTGCTAAGGACAGTTCACCGGTTTAATGCAGGATTTTCTTATTCCTCATGGGCTCCTGACGTATCATTTAAAAGTGAATCCGTGATTGAGGAAAACCATATACTAAGCTATACCGGAAATCCCAACCTTACTCCCAGTCCGCACATGTCGGTGGATTTGTCCTACAGTTGGCAACCCTCAAAAAGGGGATATATTCAGGCATTTGGTTATCTATGGAAAGTTTTCGACCGATATGTATATGAATATCAGCCTTTGGGCGACAAGATGATCAGATATATCCGGCAGCCTATGGGTGACTATCATCTTATTGATTTCGGCATTTCCGGTACGCTTTATCTGTTTGACCGGAGCCTGATGCTCAATGCAACGTTGAGGGAATACATAGCGAGGAATGGGGCTCCATACGATTACACTCTTTCAAATCTGTGGTTTAATCTACGTGCGACCTACTGGCTAAAGGATTTCTATCTTACCGGTTATTATGGGAGTCCATCCGACTATAGTGACGGATTCATGGTGGGGGATATTTATGAGGATAAATCACGATACTCCCTGTCGGGAGGTTGGGCAAATAAAAACTGGAATATCAGACTTGTGGCCATCAATTTTGCACGCTGGCATTGGGCAAGCCACAAGCAGAGGTTTACTTCGGAATACTATGACAGGTCGTTCATTTCATTTGACAAGAACCGGCATGCCGATTTCAACATCACGGTCACGTATACGTTCAATTATGGTAAAAAGCTCCGCGATGTAGAAAATCTCAGCACTCGTGATGCTTCCTCTTCCGGCATTTTGCGCAATTAATCATGTGGGCACTTAAGTTTTTTTGATAATAGGGTTTGATTTTGAGATAAAATCATTAAATTTGCAGTAAAGATGTTTACTAACCCTATATCAAGCATTATGAAAAAGATTTTTTTGCTCACTGCGGTTTCCCTCTTGTCTGCAGTATCCGGAATCTGGGCGGCTCCTCGCGAGAAGTATAATTTCAATAGCGACTGGCTGCTGAAGGTCGGCGATATCAAAGGAGCTGACCTTAAGTCCCATGATGACAAGGAGTGGAAAAGCGTGACTCTTCCCCGCGCTTTCAATGAGGATGAGGCATTTAAAGTTCCCATAGCCGAACTGACTGATACCGTGGTATGGTATCGCAAGCATTTCAAGATGCCTAAGGAGGCTAAGGGGCAGAAAGTGTTCGTGGAGTTTGAGGGTGTGCGCATGGGCGCTGATTTCTATCTCAACGGGCATAAGCTTGGATATCATGAGAACGGAGTGATGGCAGTCGGTTTCGACTTGACTCCCTATATCAATTATGGAGGCGACAACGTTTTGTCAGTGCGTGTAGACAATAGCTGGACCTACCGCGAGCGCGAGACAAACCAACGCTATCAGTGGAACGACAAGAATTTCAACGCAAACTATGGAGGCATTCCTAAAAATGTCTGGCTTCATACCACTGACCATGTTTACCAAACCCTCCCATTATATAGCAATCTCGGCACTACCGGCACATATATTTACGCTACCGATATTGATGTGGCAAGCCGTAAGGCGGTTATCAATGCTGAAAGCGAAGTGAAGAATGAGTCTAAGAAACCCGTGAATGTGGGTTATGAAGTGGAAGTGATAGATGCTGATGGGAAAACGGTAGGTAATTTCAGTAGTGTCCCGGTGAAGGTTATGCCCGGTGAGACTGTGACCCTCTCAGCTTCTGACACTCTGACCGACTTAAATTTCTGGAGTTGGGGATATGGTTATCTTTACGATGTGAAGACACGTCTTATCGTAGATGGAAAGACGGCTGATGAAGTGATTACTCGCACCGGTTTCAGGAAGACACGCTTCGGCGACGGCAAGATCTGGCTCAACGACCGTGTGCTTCAGATGAAGGGGTATGCGCAACGCACAAGCAACGAGTGGCCCGGCGTCGGAATGTCAGTGCCCCCATGGATGAGCGACTATTCAAATGGTATGCTCATCGACCACAATGCCAATTTCTTCCGCTGGATGCATGTCACGGCATGGAAACAGGATGCTGAATCGTGCGACCGTGTCGGAGTGATGCAGATGTTGCCGGCAGGAGACTCCGAGAAGGATGTCAACGACCGCCGCTGGGGGCAGCGTAAGGAGCTGATGCGTGACATGATCATCTATTTCCGCAACCATCCCAGTGTCATCTTCTACGAAAGCGGCAACGAGTCAATATCGCGCGACCATATGCTTGAGATGCGCGAAATACGCGACCAATATGATCCTTATGGTGGCCGTGCCATTGGCTCGCGTGAGATGCTTGACATACGCGAGGCTGAATATGGCGGCGAGATGCTCTATGTAAATCTCAGTGAGCATCATCCGATGGTGCAGACCGAGTATTGCCGGGATGAGGGTTTGCGTAAATATTGGGACGACTGGAGCTATCCCTATCACAAGCATGGCGATGGCCCCCTTTACCGCAATGCTGATGCTTCTGCCTACAACCAGAACCAAGACCAACTTGCAGTGGAGATGGTGCGCCGTTGGTATGATTTCTATCGTGAGCGCCCGGGTATGGGACGTCGTGTGAATTCCGGAGGTGCTAAGATTATATTCTCTGATACTCAGACCCATTGCCGTGGAGCGGAAAACTATCGCCGAAGCGGTGTGGTGGATCCACTCCGTATTCCCAAGGATGCCTACTATGCGCACAAGGTGATGTGGAATGGCTGGGTTGACGTGGAAGGTGACGATACTTATATCATAGGGCATTGGAATTATGCTCCGGAGGTCATCAAGCCTGTATATGTGGTGTCTACTGGCGATAGCGTGGCGCTTTTCGTCAATGGAAAACTCCAAGGCGCTCCAAAGCGTGAATACGAGTTCCTGTTCACATTCGACAGCATACAGTGGGAACCGGGAAAGATCGAGGCTGTCAGCTATGATAAGACCGGCAAAGAAACGAGCAGATTCTCGCATACTACTGCCGGAGAACCCAAAAATCTTAAGCTGACTCTTATGCAGGGACCGGAAGGCACATATGCTGATGGCGCGGATATTGCCCTGCTGCAGGTGGAAGTGGTCGATGAGAAAGGACAGCGTTGCCCTCTTGCCAACAATATGATTGACTTCACACTCTCTGGCTCGGCTGAATGGCGCGGTGGCATAGCGCAGGGAGATGATAACTATGCGTTTGCAACCTCGCTGCCTGTGGAATGTGGTATCACGCGTGTGCTTGTACGCTCTACTCCGGAGTCAGGCAATGTCAAGGTAACAGCCAAGGCTGAAGGATTAGGAGAGGAATCGGTGGAATTCAATACGATTCCGGTAGATGTGAAAGATGGACTAAGCAAGCATTTCCCGGCGCAGGCTTTGGCTTCACGCTACGATCGTGGTGCCACGCCATCGACTCCTTCATACTATGACAAGAAGATAGATGTGCGTGTCAAGTCTGCT
>JAIDUH010000047.1 GCA_029060285.1 Muribaculaceae bacterium
GTCGACGACACAAGCTATCTGTCTCCACTTTCACCCTTAAATTGTCAAGAGTGATTTGTCATTTCTCAAGTCATAAGAGTCAATGGTCAAGAGGGAAGATACAAGAGTCAAGGGTCAAGAGTCAAGGGTCGATGGAGGGAAGAGGAGAGCCAGTATCATAAAGCGCCTCTCCTTGTTCCTACAGGTTAAAACCTGAGGCTAACCAACCAGAGGATAACCTCTCCGAGGTTGTTTTTACATAGAATGAATTCTGGGGTTTTGGCATGATTGTCAGGTCTCCGACCTGACTTATTGCGGACAAATCGCTTAGGAGGAGGGTGGGAAGGCTCCCTTCCATAGCGCTGCATTCGAGGGGAGGCTGGGAATTTACTCGTTCTTGCTAAAGCAAGTGACTACGCCCAAGCAAGTATAATTATAAATGTAGTGTATGTGGATATTTTACTTGAATAAATTCAAAGTTTTCGCCAAAGGCGTAATTTTGGAATGTCTTTATGCCGGCTCGGCTTCCGGGAGTATTGACAAATGATCTTAATGATTTCATAGCTCCAACTCGGATGTTTGATTTTCTATCACGCCATCCAAAGATTCCGATTTTTCTTACGTAATTTAGGATTTGGGCTTTGAACATAGGATTCTCGCTTTCGGATATAAGCCTCCATGAAGATATCATCTGAGAATATGCCTTTGCTCTCTTTCCAACATTATCAACTCGGTCTTCCACATAATGAGGTAGGGAACATGTCAATTCACAGAATGCAAACATTTTCTTCTGTGTGTCTGAACTATATAGCAAATAATCACATCTTGAAATAGGAAAATTTTTGAGCCATTCATCGAAAGCGACAATAGTCAGTGGAGAATTTGAATGGATAATGAGTATTTCTCTACTGCAATCTGATGGACATAGATTCGAATACCTATCTTGGGTACAAGCTTTATTATCTGTCAAACTGAATGTTCCAACTGCTTCAAAAGAGAAATCAGTTGGATCTGTCGCATTTGGAAAGCATCGCCAGAGCAAGTTCAATTGAGTAGTGTCCATTATTGATGGTTTTTTAGGTATTCATACTCTGTCATAATATCTTCCATTTGTTCTGTAAGATCTTGGGTGTCAATAAATATACATCCCTCTTCATCAGTGGCAATGAGATTTTGAAGCATACCGTCGTAAATGCGATATACTGCAAGATTAGTTTTGTCAATCCTTGTCTGAGTGCTTCCTTTTCGGTTGATAAGAACATTTAAATAGTTAATGATATAAGGGCTATGTGTTGCGATAATCAAACGTAGCTCTCGGTCATCTGCTACTGACATAAATGCTTCCTTTGTAATGCTATCCATAAGTCGGCACTGGGCGGTGGGGTATAGATTTAGTTCAGGTTCCTCAATATGGATATGCACCATTTTTTTCATATCCATAGGTTCGAGTTCAGGCTTATATAACCTGAGAGTATCCGTTTCGTACAGATAACTTATTATAGAACGGCCAATGGCTTCTTTGAAAGAAAACGAATTTGCAAAATAATCTACGATGGTTGGAATGGATGAAGATGTCTGGATGCCTGATGAAGCATATTTCCATTCTATTGGAAGATATGAATCATCAATAGGCTTAATGAAGTATTTTTTAGTTTCTCCTTTCTTTTCAACATCGAGAGAGAGTCCAAGATAGCTTAGAGGAATGTTTTTTAACTTGTCAGACGCATCCAAGAAATCATTAAGTGTCTCTTGAAAATAATAATTTAGGTTTCTGTTTTTTTTATTATGAGTGAAAGAATCCCAGTCGGGAATGATATTTCTCATTTCAGAGATCCAACTTTCCTTAAGAAATATGAGATCTTCATTTGAGATAGTCTTATCCGTTGTTCTCCTATCTATAGAGCCGTTTCTATAAGCTACGGAATGTTTGTTTCCATTTATTTCAACGACATATTCCACTTCCAGTTGCTTATTATCTTTAAAATATTGCTTTAATTCAGGCGATAGCAGATTCCCTATAGTTAATTTAAAACGACTCTTGTTTACATTGGAGTTTTTAAGATACCATCTGATGTTGAGCATCTTGTAGATGTAACGAAAGAGAATGAGAGTCTTCATCAGCAGGCTCTTTCCACTTCCTGATTCGCCGATAAGTATAGTCATAGGACGTATATCGTCTATATATACGTCGCGAAGAGGTCCCATATTTTTAATCCGAATGCTTTCTTTCATGATAATGTCTTATATTTTTCAAATGCAAAATTAATTAAATTTTTGGACTTTATATAATAAACTCGCTAATATTACTTTAACTTTTTTATTCTATCTAAGTCAGATGGCAGGTTTTAGATGTCATTTTTTTAGAATGCTTGAAATGTGGGTAAAGCTATTTGGGGATTATAATTTATGAATATCTTACTATAAAGCGCCTCTCCGAGGCTGCTGGGTTGGAGAGGGGGTTGACCCCAGAATGAATTCTGGGGTTTTTGCATGATTGTCAGGTCTCCGACCTGACTTATTGCGGACAAATCGCTTAGGAGGAGGCTGGGAAGCCTCCCTTCCATAGCGCTGCATTCGAGAGGAGGGTGGGAAGGCTTCCTTCCATTTAAGTTTTCGGGGTTTGCCGCGTTTTGTCTTAGGGAGAAGCACCGTACGATTGTCTGCAGTATGTTCCAATAAGTCGGTTTCATAATAGCAGTCTTCCGAGCTGGTAAACATTTTCCTTATTATGTCTCCGTCAAAATACAGGATTATGTGTGAATTCTTAACGGGAACTTTTTCCCAGTGCGGCATGACCTCCCCAAGGCCGAGATATCTGCGCTGGAGGTTTGTCAATTCAAAGCCGGGGTTAACAAGCGTTTTCTTCATGGTATCAGTTTTTTGCAAAAATACTGATAAAATCTGATATATACAAATATTGTTTGACGCGCGGGGGCGGGCACGGAGTGCCCTTTGTTACTAAAGGGGATTTTTAGAAGCCTGAGAAGATGGATTTTAGGGCTCGCTTCACTTTGTCTTTGTTTCTATAGACGGGAGCGTCTGGCATGTGGCCGTTGCCTACGCGGGTGTCTAGTTCCATTGCGAGACGACGGGAGTCATGGTCGATTTCGTTGACACGCGCTATTAGGTCGCTGATGACAGAGTCTCTTGGCATTTTCTCCGCTTCCAGCACAAGGGTAGCTTCTTGGAGGGCGTAAAGCTGGTCTTTTTCTTTCTTTCGGGCTTCCTTGACCGTGATGTATTCACGGTCAGCTATCACAAGGTCTACATACGTAGTCACATAGAGGATGTTGTCATAACGTGTCTGGAACTGGAACATGTCGTGTCCGCGACCCATAGATTCGATGTAGCACGACATACGGTCGATGTTTTGAGGTTTTACGGCAAATGTGTCGCAATAGGAATATTCAAATGTAAGATTCAGGCGTTCGAAGTCAAGGTCGTTCCAAAGACGGTGGTTCAGGCGAGGCGCCCATTTGCCTCGCAGTGTATCGGCGAGAACGTCGACATCAACACGGATCTTTTCGCCGTCTCTTTTCCAGGTCTCTGCCGCGGAGTATTTTCCCATAACAGTATCTGAAATGTTCCGATTCCTTATTATCTTCATGGGCTGATTCACACGTGGGGGCAACGATAGCCAGTCTGACCAGGAGAAATGATGGTTGATTCTGTCAGATACGCTGTCAAGTCCAGCGGAATCGGTAAACTTGTAGTATGATTTTGTCTTCAGTATTCTGGGATCAGTCCAGCCTTTGAAATGTTTTTCATTTGGGGCAGGAATCATGAAGTCGACCCATTTCTCGCGGTATAACATGACGTTGTCGAAGGATGAAGCCATTGAAGATATCTCTCGCAGGTAGCCTGTAAGATGAAGGATGGGGCGTCTTTTAGTGTTGACGTTCACTTCCGGAAGATCAAAGGCAATTGCCGACATTTCAATTAGCGCTTCTTTAGGGGAAGAGACGATCTTGTCGGAATAGCCAAGACACCGGAGGGTGATAGGGTAGGATGACGGATGAATGTAAGGCAGAAGACCGTTGTTGTCGCCTGTCGCGATCATCTTTCCGTTTCTGTCGAAGATAGAAACCTTAGCTATCGGAGCAGAGCTTTCTGCATCTCGGACTTTAGGGTTGGCCGCAAGAACGTTTAGATTGTAAATGAGCAATGTGGCAAGTATCAAGGATACTGAAAGGGAAATCCTTTTCAGCAGTGAGGTCTTTAATTTTGGATTATGAATATTTGCTCTAATTTTGCTCATGTCGCAAAATTATCAATTCTTTATATCATATACAACATTAATAAGATTTATAAATCTATTTTAACTAATATTTAAGATTAGATAAGCTTAATGTAATGAATTTTTACCTATAGGTTAAACTTTTTCCGTTAATTATTTGTATAAGAGGAAAGAATTAATTAATTTTGCGATAGTAATCCAAATTTTGCAGATATGGATATTCGAGAGATTTACAGAGGTTGCCTCTATAGCATAAAGTTTGATGAAGAAGATACAGATGAATACAGTAGAGTTCTTGGTCTTTGGAAAGATCTTGATTATCTTGTGAAATTTTTCGAAAACAATGCTAGAGAAATAGAACAACCATTTTGGCAAGAAGTCGGACTTGATCCTAAGAATCCTTTGGCATCAGCTGAAAGGGTAGCAAATGAGTCTATTTTATTAGCTTCCTATATTAGAGATTTGGCTAAGAATGCCATGAATGGCAATAGTCCGGATTTTGAAAATTTCTTTCAGCCATTGGGGGGTAAATACGCTTTTTTGCGAGAATTGGAACCCCATAAATCATATGGTACGTTTAAGCCATCATTACTTCGCTTATATGCTATTAAATTTGATACCAATGTGTATCTTATAGTATTCGGAGGAATTAAGCTTGGCAGTACAATTCAAAATTCGCCAGGCCTGAGGGAACAAGTATTCAATCGTATTGATAATGTGATCGCCTTTCTTAAAGCAAATGGAATTTTTGAGGAAGAGGATTTTTAAATTTAATGGTATGAAATTCAATCATAAAAAATTACAACAGATAGCCAAGCCTTTATCAGAAAAAGAGAGGATTGAAATGGACTATCAGATCGAGAATCGAGACTGGCTTCTTCTATCAGTTAAATTAGCGATGAAAATCCGTAGATTGATTAATGCAGAAGGAATAAGCCAATCTGAACTTGCGAGACGAATGAAGGTTAGTCCTGCTCAAGTGACAAAAATACTTAGTGGCAAGGAGAATCTTGGGATAAAGACTATCGCTAAGGTGGAATCTGCATTAGGGAAATCTATCTTTCATGTAGATGTTGAAGAAGAAATTCAAGAATTTGCTATGTGAGTAACTACCTATAATATAATAGCTATAAGTTAAAAGCCCCCATCTCATAGTGTTGAGATGGGGGGAAAGACTTAGGAGTGGATGGTGACGAGGGTGGCGCCGAAGCCGTATTCCTGGAAAGAGGCATCCTGGAGCTCACATTTGGGATATTCCTTCTTTAGGAGGTCGCGGACAGCCTTGCGGAGCACTCCATCTCCTTTGCCATGTATGAATACAATCTTTTGCCCTTTGCGTTTTGAGTTTTCCTTCATTGTCTTTCGGACGGTGTCGAGCTGAAGCTGCAGCATGTCTTTGTTTTCCATCCCTGCAGTGGTGTCAACAAGAGAATCAATGTGAAGGTCAATTTCCAATAAAGGGAGAAGTTTATAGGGACTCAATTCCTTTCCTCGGTTTTGCTTTTTTGCTGAAGAGTCTTTGGTCTCCGCTTTCGCCATAGAGGCCGCATAGTCGGAAATCAGGGCAGCCGTGTCTGCCTGAGCCTTATCATCTTTGACGAGAGAAATTTCCATCACGGGAGATTCGAAATAGATGCCGGGGCGGAAACAATGAAGCTTGAAAAATTTAGAGAGGTCAAGCCGGCGGCTGATAGTGGCAGCCGGTTTCATCTCAAATTCCTTGTCTTTTTTATACGCGAAGTATTGCACCGCTATTTTCTCATAGTCGTTTAGTTCTCCTTGTCGGATCACAGCCATGTCGATCACTTCGTTAGGAGCCACTTCACCTGCATAGACTGTATGCCAACCCCTTTCGTCGGCGTTACGACGAAGGAAAGAGAAATAAAGGAAATAGTTGGAGTCATTAACGAGAACGGCATTAAAGTCAGACTTGCTTAGGTCGCGGATCGATATAGGTTCGAAGGCAATGGCAATGTTAAGTTTATCGCCATATCCGGTCTCCACTACTTTCTCAGGTTGTGGAGCAGCGGCGGGAGTGGGGATTTCTTTCGAGGGTTGGGCCTGGCGGTTTTTTGCAGCGTCAAACGCTTTCTGGTCGAAGAAGAGATTGGGAGCTCCAGATTTCTTCTCATGACCGGCAGGAAGCACCACTACCAATTCGTTGATGAGGACAGGGGTTTCGAAGCCGTCTTCATCTACGTAAGCCACTTTGCCTTCAATTTTTCTGACAACGCCGCCACCGACAGCGTTGAGGTATCTTACGGTATCTCCTATTTTTATCATTGTTTTCGGGTTTTTGGGGATTATCGGTTTTTCGGGTGTTTAAACATCACCGGGAGCTTGCAGAGAACAAGCGAAACTTGAATTAACTAATTATCTAAACGCCGGAAGGATTCGAAGTCGTATCTCATGCCATCTGAGGTCTCAAACATTTCTGACATTTCGGTCAGTTCCCAGTCGTCTATTGAGATCTCCGGGAAGAATGTGTCTACATCATTAGGGGAGTCATAGACATGGGTGATTTCCAGAGCATCAAGCAACGGGAATGCTTCTTCATAAATCTGCCCTCCTCCTATGATAAAGATCTTATCTGAGCCCTCTGCCTTTTCTGCCATCTCAAGAGCTTCTTCAAGAGAATGGGCTATCAGGGAGTCAGCTGCGGAATAATCGGGATTCCGGGTGATCACAATGTTGGTGCGTCCGGGCAAAGCTTTAGGAAGGGATTCGCGGGTCTTGCGTCCCATTATGACGGGATGTCCCATGGTGAGCCTTTTAAATCTTTTGAGATCTTCTTTGATGTGCCAAATCAAATCTCCATTGTAGCCAATCTCAAAACCTTCGCCCATAGCCACTATGGCGCATATCTGATGTTTGGACGTTTTCATATAAGAGTGTTTAGTTATTTTTCAGTTAAGCAGGAATGCATAATTCATAATTGTCAGTCTCTGAAATACAGAGGATAAACAACTTCAATTTGAACATATACTTACAAGTGCAAATTTAATTAAAAAATAGCTTATATCAAAGGATGACCTTAAAAATTGCCGAAAACGGGAATCCGGTCGGGATGGAAGGTGATCGATCTTGAGACGGGGGAGGAGGCGATGAAATATCCAAGGACACGGGGACCGGAAAACATTGCAGGGCCGTTGCTGTCGTTTTGGAGAGCCTCCAGATAATCGTGCATTCCTTTGGATATCTGGCATACAGAGAAAGTCATCACGTCGCCGTCAAACAGCACTTCATCGTCATCCTCTTCGTCTGTGTCGCGTCTTGAAGTCATGGTGAAGAAAGTCGCCACCCCGTCGATGGCACCACGGTCGTCTTGCTCATGCCAGGAATATATCTCGCCGTTGCGATACAATTTTACCCAATAGCATTCTTGGTCGGCAGCGGGATTGTCAAGATACTGTGCCTGCAAGACAGCCACCTGATCATATGGCATGTTGATCCAATTGAATTCAAGGCTCACTATCTCTGTAGGAGGATACATGCGGGCTTCCGACTGATATATATTTCCATCTCGTTCTACTGTGAGCCTATAGTCATGACCTGCAATCCCCGGCATCGGATTGCGAAAATAGCCTTCGTTGTCGGCTGTAAGGGGGAACCGGACATCTTCGTCAATATCGTAGAGTGTCACCGTTGCATCTGTAAGGCGGCTACGGTCCATAGGCTCGTCCATTGGAGTGGTGAGAGTAATCGCCACGCGTGCCCCTTCGGGAGTGAGTTCTGCTTCGATCACAGTGAGGGGTTCGATATCATGATACTTGAAATCAAGATCTTTTTGGCAACCAGCCAATGAAATGATAAGAATTATAATGAAAAGATGCAAATGAAGCGTGAAAAACCTAAGGGGAGCAGCCTTTCCGGAAAAAACGTAGTAATGTGCTGACATATCTTAGAACTTTAGGGTATATGAGACAGATGGTACCAAACCATACATGGCTTGCTGAACGGCCTGAGTACCAGATGGTTTTTCAGGATCATCGCGGAAATATACCACATAAGGATTGTAGCGGCAATAAGCGTTATAGATGCCAAAGGCCCATTCGTAAGTGAATTTGCGGCCTGTGTGCGTGTAAGTGGCAGAGAGGTCGAGCCTATGGGTCGGAGGGGCCTTGTAGGCGTTACGGCTTGAATAATAATAGCAGGTCTCACCGGCGACTTCGTATTTCACGTCGGGTGCAGTAAGTGGTTGACCGGACATGAAGATCCAAGAACCTGACAAGTTCCATCTGTCAGTCAGCTTGAATATCGCAGTCACAGCCAGATCGTGTCGGCGATCGTTGGAGGCATTATACCAGTGGCCATCGTTGATGCCGGGTATTTTAGTCTCGGTGTGTGAAACAGTATAAGAAATCCATCCTGTAAGTCTGCCGGAATTCTTGCGAAACATAAATTCTGCGCCATAGCTTCTGCCTTTTCCTCCAAGGATAATGCTTTCAAGAGCGATATTGGAAAAAGAAGATTTACCATCCTTATAGTCGTAGACATTATGGATATCTCTATAATAGGATTCTGCCGACCAGTCGAACTCACCGCTCTCCGTCATCCCTGCATATCCTATGGCATATTGTATGGCTTTTTCAGGTTTCACGATTGCTGATGTCAGGGCATAACGGTCGAAAGGGAAAGAGGTGGTAGTAGATCGAATGGCGTGGAGATTCTGGGAAGAAGTGCCTATACCTGCCTTAAGGTTGTGGAGTTGAGAAAGATTGAACTTCAAGTTGAGCCTCGGGTCAACCTCAATGTAGCTTTTGCCATCAAATTGGTTAGGTTCGCCATAAGAAGATTGAAATTCATGAAACCTGCGCTGAGAGATCACGGAAGCGACGTCGAGCCTTATCCCACCGGTAATGACAAATCTTTCGGATAAAGATCCGGTATAGTCGAGCCAAGCTGAATTCTGCCATAGGGAGCGAATTTCTCTTTCCTTTGCAGAATTGATGAGCCACTCAGCAGACTTGACTCTTGAGAGGCAGGAGCGAAGTCCGAATTCCAGTCCATGATCTCCGGAAATCTGCCAGCGTATCTTCTCAGTTGCAGAATAATTGTGGATATAAGTCAACATAGCCTGGTCAAGAGCCATTATTGTCATCTCCATCTTAGGGTCAAAATGAGTGAAAGAGGATGTAGTAGTGAATATAAGATTGTCAGCAGCCCTTGCAGACCAATTGATTGAAGCCCCAAGATTTCCCCAATACAGACCCATCAGATTGCTGATGGCCATATTGTCGTGGCTTATGAAAAAAGAACCGTCGATTATATGCCCGGAATATGGGGTATATCGCATTTTGGCAGTGATGTCGTAGAAATTCATTATGGTGCTTCTATATTTAGGGACCATCTTAAGAAAGGCATCGACATATGAACGTCGGGCTGTGACAGCAAACGACAGCTTGTCTTTCACGACAGGTCCTTCAGCCTTGATCTTGGCAGCGAGAATACCTATCGTAGCCGAGGCATGAAAATTTTCCATGTCCCCTGGCATGAGTGTGGTCTCGAGCACAGAAGAAGTGGCATCACCATACATTGCGGGCATCGGACCTTTGAACAGGGTGGCACTACCGAGAGCATCATCATTGAAAGTGGAGAAAATTCCCATCACGTGAGAAGGGTTGAAGAGAGATATGCCGTCCAGAAGCACCAAATTCTGATAAGCGCTGCCTCCCCGAACCTCAAAACCGCCACCTCCATCACCCTCGCTCCTGACACCGGGAAGCAATGAGAGTGACTTGATGATATCATTTTCTCCCCCGAAAGAGGGGAGTTGGGAAAGGCGTCCGAGTTCAAGGCGTTCGCTGCCGATACGGGTGTTTTCGATACGCTGCCGAGCCGAGTTTCCGGTGACAGTCACCTCATTCAGGATGGTCTCCGGAATGGAATCGGCGGGAGCTTGGGCAGATAAGTGAGAAACGGCCCATAATGCAGACATCAGTAAGCTTACAATCTTTTTGACCATAATTATGCTAATAGACTGCAAAATTAGTAAATTTTTCTGATATCTCAACTTTCAAAGGGGAAAGATGGCTGAGAATAGCAAGATTTGAACAAGGGGACCGCGATCGGGGTTATGATATAGGGATGAATTGAATAGAGCCCGTAAAGAAATGGAAATAAGAAATCAGAATTTGACTCGATATATTACTCCGCTCCGGGAGGGTGGTTCCCTGCCGGCATTGGCGGAGGCAGACGACGGATTTAAATATGTAGTGAAGTTTCGAGGAGCCGGACACAGGGAAAAGGCACTTATTGCTGACTTCATGGGAAGCGAGATAGCTAAAACGGCCGGGTTGTTGGTGCCTGAACAGGTTTTTCTGAATCTGGATGAGTACTTCGGTCAGGCAGAGGGAGACGAAGAGATTCAAGACCTGCTGAAATGGAGCCAAGGGCTGAACCTCGGAGTGCATTATCTTCAGGGCGCAATGACGATGGACCCATACGTAAACCACGTAGATGAATTGCTCGCCTCGAAGATAGTATGGCTTGACACGTTTATCACCAACGTAGACAGGACGGTCAAGAACACCAATATGCTTGTATGGCATTCAGAGACCTGGCTTATAGACCATGGCGCAGCGTTCTACTTCCATCATGCCTGGAGCGACTGGGAAAAGAGCGCAATGACTGCCTTCCCATACATTAAAGACCATGCGCTTCTACATAAGGCTACCAGGATGAGAGACGCTGATCGACAGATGCGTCAGAAGCTTACTCCGGAAAAATTGTCAGAGATAGTGGATGCCGTTCCTACAGATTGGCTTCGCTGGGATGAAGCTTCTGAAGAAGAGGGAGAAGAGAGAAGAGAAGTTTACAGGAAGTTTCTTTTAAAGAGACTTAAAGATGTTGACATTGTAAAGGCTGTGGAAGATGCAAGAGCTAAACAAGTATGAGTATGCCGTAGTGAGATATGTGCCACGGGTAGAGCGCGAGGAATTCATCAATGTTGGACTTGCAATGATGTGCAAGAGGCGGCGATGGATCAAAGTAGCGATCAGTCTTCCGGAAGGAAAGCTATGTGCAATTTGTCCAGGCACAGACAAGGATATCCTTGCCCGTCAATTGCAAGCTTTCATAGACATTGCTGAGGGCAGGAGGAATGGGGGACCTGTAGCCCAATATCCTGTAGAAGAAAGGTTTCGCTGGATATCGGCAGTAAAGAGCAGCGTAATCCAGACTTCTCGACCTCATCCCGGGGTTTGTGAGGATCTTGAAGCCACTTTTTCACGGCTATTTGCGGAGTTAGTGCTTTGATTTTTTGGGGGGATTATTGGGATTATTGGTCTGATTGGACTAATGGGTTTGATTGGGCTGATTGGGCTAATGGGTCTGATTGGACTAATGGGTCTGATTGGGCTGATTGGGCTGATGGGACTAATTGGGCTAATTTGGCTTATTAGGGAGATATGAAAAAAACGGCTTGATCCCTCTCGGGGATTGGCCGTTTTTCCGTTTTTGTATAGCGGGTTTTATTATTTGTCTTTCTTTTCGAGTTTGGGAAGTTTGGCTTGCTTCTGGGTGCGTCTTGCCTCCATTTCAGCTTTGTTTGCCTGATACTGCTTGAGCTGGTCTTTGTCGAGGAGTTTCTCAACTTCCTTGTCGAAATCAGCGCGGAGTTTCTGCATTTCCTCTTTGCTCTTTGCTTTCATATCGGCTTTGGTTTTCTTTTCTGCAGTCAAGTTCTTTTCCCTGAGAGCCTTCATTTTAGTCTTCTGTTCTTCTGAAAGGGTTATGCCTTTGAACATAGGATTCTCACCACCTCTGCGCTTCATTGAAGCATTGTCGCGAGGACCTTTAATTTTGTGTTGCCCTTTCATGATCTTGTGAGATTTAGCCTTTTTCCCGTCTTTGATCTTAGAGTCTTTGCAGCATGCTTTACCTTCTTTTGCACAAGCTTTACCGTCTTTTGCACATTCTTTCTTATCCTTGCAGCATTCAGTTTTCTGTTCCGGTTTAGAGTCCTGCGCGTTTGCAGCAGGTATCGCAATCATCGCCGCCATGGCGAGAGTAAGAGTCATAAGAAGTTTCTTCATCGTTTTTCGGTGTTAAAGTTTATAACTGTTATTCTATTGTTTACGATGTTTTGACTCTCGGCGAAAAGAATGGTTTAAGGGAAAACTTGCTTTTAGAATATTTTAACATCCTTGGTGGGACGCATGCGGAGCATGCTTTATTACGTTGTTTGCTTAATCAAAAACTTGAGTTAAGTAGAATGCGTACGAAGGATTCCGGGAGGCGGACATTGTAGAGCTTCAGAGCGTCCTTGAAGAGGGGAGCGATTTCCTCATCCCTGAAGCCGGCTATTCCACATCCGATTCGGGTCACGTAGAACGTATTTTGGTCACAGTTGCTTGCAAACTCGATGAAATCATCTACGTATGGTTTGATCGTTTCAACTCCTCCTTGCATGGTAGGGATAGCGTAGCTTTGACCCTGAAGTCCGACACCTTGCCCCGGGATTGCTCCGAATTTCTGTCTTGCAATTCGTGCCGCTCCTCCTGCATGGTTGCCGGCGAGATTGCTTCCGAATACGAATATATCGTCAGGCCCGAGTTCCGTAATATTTTCGGGAGTAAATTTCATATGGGAAATAAAGGTCAGGTCTTCCGGGATTCCGAAGGGTCGATGATGGACGTAGCGCTCGTTGATCTGGCGGGCATCCGAGACACCTGCAAGATCATCCGCCACGGACAGTATCGGCTCGAGGAGTTCAAGATTGTTTCTGAACTTTTCAGGGATTCCGGTATATCCAAGTATTGCACCTATAATATTTCCTGCCACTGCCCCTGTAGAGTCGCTGTCGCCGTCATGATTGACCGCCGATACAATGCAACCCTCGAAATCACGGATGTGGCGCATCACGCAGAAGAGGGCAATAGCCACAGTCTCTTCCGCCACCCAGCCTTCACCAAGTTGCGCGATTGCCTCGCGGTCTGTCAGTGAGGAGTTTGCAAGGTCAAGGGATTTCTGTATGATAGCTATAAACTTCTCGGCATACTTGCTTTCCGCAACGATTTCAATAGTCTTGGTCAATGCACGCGATATGATGGAGCGAAATGCGAGGCGTTCGATCAGATGAGTCCTCATGCAATCGAAGATGACAAGGGCAACGAATACAGAAGAAAGTGTACTCAAATCATGATGGTGAGTGATGCGGGCGGCTTCTGCCGCAACTTTGGCGCACATGTCAACTATGTCTTCTGAATTTTGCTTTATACTTTGTCCTGCATGTGCTGCGTAATAGATACCGACAGGGGCTATTCTCATCACTGCACCGCATCCTTTGGAATCATTATATGCAGTCTTCCCATTTTGGAGCGCTGAAAGAGCAGACAGGCACGTATTGCCAGGTGCTCGACGAGCCCAGAGATCTTTAATATGAGAAAGCCATGATGAAGGAAGGGGAAGCTGGAAAGCTGTCTGTGTGGCGAACCATGCAAGATAGGCTTCTTCCATGTGTTTGAGAATGCTCCGCAGTGAAGGGTCCGGGTCATCTGCGTAAGCCGAAAGGACTCCTTCAGCTGTGAAAAGCGTCATCTGGGTATCGTCTGAAAACCGAGCTGTTCCGGAGGAGTCAAGAACGTAGCTTGAGATGCCGGAGTTTCCGTATTTATTGATTATGTCGTTGAGAGAAGAGAATTCCACGGCGTAGCCGAGAGCATCGCCAGCGGCTCCGCCCACAAGACATCCTCTTGCTTTATCGATTAATATATCTTTCATTGTAGTTTATGAGGTTTAATGGGTTTAGGGGATTTAGGGGCTCTAAGGGGAAGTAGGGGCTCTAAGGGGGTAGAAGTTAATGAGGGTGTTTTAGATATTTGAGGAATGAATAGAGCTTTCGATTTTTCAGATAGCTATGGTCATGACCGTGAGCATATGCTTCCCTTTCAAAAGAAATGTTTATGTAAGCCTTGTCCCAATTGCGGAATTGGATGAGGCGGAAAAGCCATTCTATCACATATAAGATATAGAAAGGAATGAACAGCAATTCCCGCTGTTGGGCAGTGTGGATCCGCTCATGGTTGATGACATCGCAGTCAATCCATGATGTATCGCGAGCCCAGATAGTGCCGAAAAGATTCATGCAATAGCGTTTAGGCATCAATCGGCTCTTTATGATCACGGCTTTCTTCTTCATTTCTAAAGTTGAGTTGATTAGAATTCCAGTCTGAAACCTCGTCTTTTCAATTCGTTGTATTTTTCAATGTTGAATTTATATAGGTATGCTTCACGTTTTGGGGTGGGCCATGTAGTCTCGTCGAGTTGGACGAGAATGTCGAGGTGCTGCATCTTTTTGGCGAAATTGCGGCGGTCGAAATTTACTCCAAGCACAGCTTCATAGAGAGTCTGGAGTTCCTTCATGGTAAATTTTTCCTGCAAGAGGTCGTGGCCGATCGGGTGGAAGTGGATTCTTTCGCGAAGGCGTGCGAGAGCATCACGAAGGATTAAATCGTGGTCGAAAGCGAGGCTTGGAGTTTTACCGACAGGAAACCATTTGGCGTCTGCAGCATCGTCGCCTCCACGTGCTTCCTGAATTTTGACGAGTGCCATATATGCAATCGTGATGACCCATTCTCTCGGGTCGCGATCAGGGGAAGAGTAAGTGTGAAATTGCTCTATGTAGGCAGATTCAATGCCGGTCTCTTCTTTCAGTTCGCGAAGGGCTCCGGTCTCTGCCGACTCATCCGGGTTGAGGAAACCTCCGGGGAAAGCCCAGTGACCTTTGTAGGGGTCAATGCCCCTTTCGATAAGAAGCACTTTCAGTTCCACACCATCGAAACCGAATATAACACAATCTGTTGTGACTGCGGGGTGCGGGTATTTGTAGCAGTATTGTTTTTCTTCCATTGTCAGTAAGTTTAGCAGGCTAAACTTGGGTTGTGGGTTATAGAGTAAAGAGGTTATAAAACTATATTGTGTAAATATTACACTGCAAAGGTAAGAAAAGTTTTTGAAAGTGCCAAAAATATTGGAAAAATTCAAAAGTCACGCAGAGTCTGCAGAGAAACAGAGGGCGCAAAGGAGTGGATATCCGATACATATTTTCAAGCAAGGAGAGCGTTATGTCTGGCGAGGAAGGGATGGCAATTGGTTGGATGTGACAGAGTGTTTTGTCAAGGCGTAAGGAGTTTATTGCGGCACAAGTGCCGCATCGGAGAACAAACCTTACGACATTGCACATATGTTCAAATATTTCATTATAAAAAAATCCCCATCTCAAAAATGGGATGAGGATTTTTGGGGGAAGGTTTAGCGGATTATTATTTTCTCTCCGTTCACTATGTAAATTCCGGAGGGGAGTTGCTTCACTTCAGCTTTGGTCATGCCTCTGCTAACACAAATGCCAGAAGGAGTATATACGTCTATTTTGTCAGAATCATCAATATTCAAATCTACTGCATTGTCTTCTGCACCTTGGAAGTAGAGTGTGAAGTTGTCAAAGCAACACCAGCAGTCAGCTTGAGAAGTGTCGGATGATATGGCTATTCGTAATGCACCGTCCTTGACCGTCGTTGGCAATATATTCCAATAAAAACCTGAGTTAAATGCCATTTCGGCGCCATGCATGGAGTTTACGTAGCCATTGAGCACGTGTGTGCCGGATAGTTCAGCCTCAAGCAATGCCGAATCAGACACTTTATGACTATAAAGCGATGAAATCGGCATACTGCTGTCGTTGGCGTAAATCTTTGCCGGAATCACTTCGCTTCCTGACCGGTAAGCTGCTCCGCCATCATTCGCCTTGACCCGGTAGAGTGCCTGGACATTAAGGGTGTAAAATCCGTTGCGCAATCCTTCAACTGTCTGGGAGACTTCGAATGTGCGGTTCCAGTATTCAGCCACGTGGCTACCCCATACAGGCTCTCCTTTCCATCCGTGAGTGTCCGAGTCAAAATCAGGATTCTCGATGAAGCAGGTCATATCCCATACGGAACCTTTCTTCAATATTGCTCCTTCATTTGACAGATATTCCTTCATTGCAAACTGCACTTTCTCAGTTGCGTCGGAAAATACGTCAGGAAGTTCAGCGTCTGCAACCATTGATACTGCTTCATCCAGAACTCCATCGAATGAAGCCAGCGCTTCCGATTCTTCCGAAGCTCCAGAGTTTCTTACAGCACAGTCGAGTGTCTTTCCAAAGGTTTGTTGAGCATCAAGGGCAATCTGAATTTCGAGTGCTATTTTGTTGAGATTTTCAGTGGCTTTTTCATAAGTCTCTTTACTATCTTCAGGGTCGGATTCAAGAAGGATTAGCTCATCAAAACGGCGCGCCATCTTTTCCGGAAGTCCGGACTTGTCTATAGCCAAAGCATCTCGCAGAGCCTGTCGATGCCGATGGCGGAAGAGCTCAAGGTCTCCTTCTCGAGTCAGGGTAATGCAGTCGATGTCCGGCATCCAGTCGGAAGGGTTGGAGAGGATAATCTCGTTTTCTCCTTTCTTAAGGTTAATTTTAAGAGTTGTTGACCCAATGACGTCCCATCCACCGGAATTGACTGTGATGTTACCTATCATTTCACCATTGACAATAACAGTGATATTGCGGTCGGCACCTGTGATGAAATTGATTGTCATTTCATATTCTCCGCCATCGTTGCTCCAGATATCACGCCAAGTGACATAATTATCTTCTCTTGAACCGAGCCAGGATGCCTTGGCACCTCCTGAACAAACATCCAGTTCTTCATATATTCCTGACTTCACCGCCTGATTATTATCGAGTTCCTGATAAGAAGGGTTGAAGGCAGTCTCTGCCTCAAATACGCGACGTTCAAGTCGGCGGTCGGCAGAAATGCGGAAGATACGTGTACCATGGGCAGGGACTATCGTTTCGAATGAGCCTGTGAAATGTCCTAAGTCTTTCCTGTCGAAAAGATCCCGCACATCGGCTTCCTCACCGAGGTCGATGTCAAAGAAATCAATGCCCATATTCATTGCCCTGTCGGTCGGATTATATAGAGCTAAAGCCCGGGTTGTGCCGCGGAGTTCATCCACATCCTTAACAAGTATGTAGCCCCCATTATACCTTTTGACAACATAGGCTTGCAGGGCGAGCGGATCCTGGTTAAGGGCTATGAGTTCAGGATTTGAAAGGAGGGCAACGGCTTTATCGTCGATTTCCCGGAGGTCGCAACCTATGAGGAGTGGAGAACTCATCATGCACCACATTCCGAAATGGGTTTTGTCTTCCTCATCGGTCATTCCTCTGCCAATCTCAAGCATATCCATATCGTTGAAGCGTCCCTTTGTGGCATAAGCTGAAAGATATAGGTTCTGATGGATAATATCCTTTACCGATTCCCAGCCAAGGTATATGTCTTGCGACATACGCCACGATGTAGCTACATCTTCCACCCATGTTCCCGGATAAGCCCAACGGCATACGTTGTATCTTACATCAGTACGTCCGGTAGCTTTTATGGCATTTGAAATCGCTGTGTATCGTTCGCGCTCGTCAAGGTCGAGATGTTCCGAATTCTGCGGACCGTCTCCGCCGCAGAAATCTACTTTTATAAAATCGAAACCAAGTTCTCCAAACATGAATCGGGCGTCTTCTTCATCGTGTTCGTAGAGTCCCGTACCGATTCCGTCGCGGTCGCCGCCCCAGAATGAAGCGCATGTGTTGTGTCCTGCATCAGAGTAAGTGCCTGCCTTTAATCCAGAATCATGGATATGGTCGATGAGAGGTTTGAGCCCATTGGGGAAGCGGGTTGGATGAATTACGAGATGCCCCTCCGAGTCACGTCCGCACCAAGCGCCGTCGTCGATATTGACGTAGATGTACCCCGCATCTTTAAGCCCTTTTGAAACGAGGGCATCGGCTTGCGAGCGTATGATATCTTCATTAATACGGTGGCCGAATGCGTTCCATGAGCTCCAACCCATAGTTGGGGCGTCCCATGCCAAGGATGAGAGAGGAAGAAGCGCGAGGGATATAAGTGATGTCAGCGTTCTTTTCATAATAGATATCTGGTAATGAAGTTGTTTAAACTTATTTACGAATAAAAAATAACAATGAAGAGTTAGATCAAAGATTCTTTTTATTAATCTTCCGCCATCTTTTCGGCATCTTTTGCCTCTTTCATCAGTCATGATGCCCGCATCATTCCTTCTTCAAGAGACAAAACCTGCTCGAAAACCTGACGAAATCTTAATAAAAAAATAAGTCTAAACAACTTCAATAGTTTGGTGCAAAGTTACATTTTTATTTTGAATTTCAAATAAATTTTATGAAAAAAATAGTAAATTTGCACCATGAAACAATCCGACAACAGACGCGAAGTGCGCACAGCACACATTGCGCTTCTTCTCGCCAACATAGGTTGGGGAGTAATAGCTCCGGTATCAAAGATGGTGATTCTTTCAGGTGCGATAACTTCACTTGCCTTATCCGGCATACGCATCGCCGGAGGAGCTTTACTTTTCCTTATATTCACATGGATTCTGCCCAAATCATTTGAGACAAGGCAGAAAATCGATCGTAAGGACATATGGAAACTCATACTCTGTGGCACATTGATCATAAGTGCAAACCAAGGGCTGTATATAATCGGAGTCGGGCTGACGGATCCTGTTGATTCCGCTGTGATGTGTTCTCTGACCCCGGTCCTGACGATGGTGCTTGCAGCGATATTCCTGCATTTCAGGATGACGTGGCTTAAGGCGGGGGGAGTGCTGATGGGATTGGCAGGTGTGATAATACTTGTATCCGGATCGTCAGAGAGTGAAATTGCTGTCAATCCCGTACTGGGCAATCTCCTTTGCTTAGGGGCACAGCTTTGTGCCGCAATATATTATGTTGGATTTGAAGGTATAATCAAGAAATATTCGCCATACGTATTGATGAAATGGATGTTTTTCATTTCTGTCCTCACTTACGTCCCATTCTGTATGCCGGATATGGTGAAGGTTGATTACTCAGCCTTGCCTTGGGAAGTATGGGCAGGATTAGCTTTTATCATAACGATACCAACCTTTTTCGGTTATCTTATGATTCCGTTAGCTCAGCGCAGCCTGCGCCCGACCGTAGTCAGCGCCTACAGTTACCTGCAGCCTGTCTTCGCCGCTATTGTAGCCGTAATGATGTCGGTAGGTGATTTCGGCTGGAGCAAGGTTGCAGCCACCGTCCTCATCTTCATCGGAATTTATTTTGTCAATAAATCGTCTTAAGATCAGTATTTTCATTTATATCATCAAACTATTCTGCGTTTAGGTGGTTTATATGTTAGGATTTGTTAAAAAAAGATTTCAGAAGCAATAGAAATCTCAATTGGCTTCCAAGTCTAAATTCTACATTCAATATTCTACATTCTAAATTAAACTTAAATATGCGCCAGATAATAAATCATTTTACAGACGATGATCTCTATAAGTTCACTATGTGTTGTGCAGTCATAGACAACTATCCGCGCACACAGGTGCGCTACCGCTTTATCGACCGAAATAATACCATATATCCCTCAGGATTTGCTGAGGAGCTGAGGCAACAGATAAAATATCTTGAAAATCTTGTAATTACAGATGAAGAGGTAGCCTTCATGCGCCGTCGTTGCTATTATATTCCCGACTGGTTTTACACTTTCCTCAAAGGCTTTCGTTATGATAGCCGTTGGGTAAAGGTAGATCAGGACGAGGCGGGACATCTAAGCATAGAATTTGAGGGAAATTGGAGCGACACCATTCTCCTTGAAGTGAAGGTGCTTGCCATCATCTCAGAATTGTATTATATGATGACAGGACAGTCGGAAAACCTTGATTATGATGCATATTATTCACGCACATATGCGAAAGGAGAGAGGCTTCTTGAGGCAGGTTGCTCGTTCAGCGATATGGGCACACGCCGGCGTGCATCTTTTGAGGCACAAGACACGGTGGTGCGTGCTATGGCTGCTTGTGACCGAGCCAAGGAGTATCCGGGACGATTCGTCGGCACAAGCAATGTCTATTTGGCTATGAAATATGATGTGATGCCTATTGGGACTATGGCGCATGAGATGGTAAGCGCCATAGCCGGCATGTATGGTCCTCAGATGGCAAATCATCTTGCGATGAAAGTATGGTCCAATACCTATCGCGGAGCTTTAGGGACATTCCTTTATGATACGTATGGCTGGCGAATTTTCAGCCTTAACTTCTCGGAAGACTATGCAAACATGTTCAAGGGACTGCGTGTAGACAGTGGCGACAACTATGAGCAACTTAACTTGATCGTCGACAAATACCGGAGTCTCAATATCGACCCACGCACCAAGCAGGTCATCTTCAGCAATGGACTGAATGTGGATGAAGCCATAGATATCCAGCGTTATGCTGTCGACAAGTGTATCCCTTCGTTTGGAATAGGAACTCATTTCACCAATGATTTTCCGGGAGTCAAGCCGATGAATATAGTAATCAAGCTTCTTGCCGTCAAGATTACGGAATCATGGCCTTTCTTCTGTGACACATGTAAGCTCAGCGAAGATCACGGCAAATATTCGGGAGATATCGCCACAGTGAAGCGTTTCCGCGAAGCGTTACATTTGGATTAACGATAAACGATTAACGATAAACGATAAACGGTTAGTTCTTAAACACTCTATGATAAATTTTTTGATTGATCTTCTTCGGGATAATCCAACCATACCGCTATTCCTTACGCTCGGCATTGGGTTCTGGCTTGGAAATCTTAAAATAAAGAGTTTTTCGCTGGGACCGGTGACTGCCACCTTGCTTGTAGGTGTACTTATCGGTCAGCTTGACATTCCTATTGCCGAACCATTGAAGACGGTGAGTTTCCTGTTATTCCTCTTTGCGATAGGGTATCGTGTGGGTCCTCAATTCTTTCGTGGACTGAAGGGTGATGGTGTGAAACAAATGCTCTTTGCCTTAGTGGAGTGTACTATTTGTATAATTGTATGTATCATAGCGGCTCGATTGATGGGTTACAATACAGGCACTGCAATAGGTCTCTTTGCCGGTTCGCAGACTATTTCGGCATCGATTGGTGTAGGATCGGATATGATTTCGTCAATGAAGATAGATGGCGAGACAAAGAAGTCATTAATTGGAATGATTCCATCGGCATACGCCGTCACTTATATATTTGGCACTATAGGTGCAGCTTGGATAGTCGCTAACCTTGGTCCTAAACTATGTGGCGGACTTGAGAAGGCAAAACAGCAGATTGCTGACATAGAAGCTGAAATGGAGGAAGGTGAATTCTCTGCGCAACCGGGACTCATAGTGGCTAACCGTCCGGTATCTTTCCGTGCCTATAAGGCTGAATCGGGTTTCTTCAGGCGTCCGCGCACTGTATCGGAAATAGAGGAAGCACTCCGTGTCCTCGGACATCGACTGTTCGTAGAACGCTTGCGCGTTAGCGGGGAGGTGGTAGATGTAGAGCCGGACGTCAAGGTAAGGAAGGGAGACATCTTAGTGATAGGTGGCCGCCGGGAGACAGTAGTCAATGAAGCAAGTATCATTGGCCCGGAAGTCGTAGACCATGAACTTCTCAATTTTGAGGCTGAAAACTTACCGGTTACTGTCTCTAAGCATGGAGCAGCCGGAATGACTTTTGGAGCTCTGAGAAAGTCAGACTATATGAGCGGAGTAATGGTGAAAAGTCTTGTACGCGACGGAGTTCACATCCCGCTTCATAAAAGCACCGTGCTTGAAGCGGGAGATGTACTGACTCTCGTCGGGCTGCAGAAGAACGTGGCTGAAGCTGTGGGGGAAATCGGTTATCCAGATCGTAAGACGGAGACTACAGATGTAGCATTCCTCAGCTTTGGAGTTGCCATAGGGTGCTTGATAGGGGCGCTGTGTGTTCACTTCAAGGGTGTTCCAATATCGCTGACCACAAGTGGAGGAGCACTCTTGTCAGGACTATTCTTCGGCTGGCTCCGTAACCGTAAGCCCACTCTCGGACGAATACCATCATCAGTAGTGTGGGTTCTCGATAATGTCGGACTCTGCCTCTTTATAGCCATAGTTGGGTTGGCTGCAGGCCCGACATTCATATCCGGTCTGCAGGAAGCCGGAATCGGACTTTTCTTCGTGGGCCTTGCATGCACCACACTGCCGCTTATCATCTCGATCTTCATAGGACATTACATATTCCGATTCCCGATAGCTGTGACCCTCGGGTGTGTTGCCGGCGGGCGTAATGCTGTGGCAGCCCTTGGAGCCATTCAAGACAACCTTGACAGCACGTTGCCAGCCATGGGATATACAGTGACCTATGCGGTGAGCAACTTCTTGCTCATATTCGGCGGTATAGCTGTGGCACTATTGGTATGAATGCGTAATCAGCAATTATAGAATGTTTGATATATGAGGATGTCTTTTTAATGAAGTTGTTTCGACTTATTTACGAATATAAAAAATAACAAAATAATATGAAAGGATCAATTCTTTTTATCAAG
>JAIDUH010000048.1 GCA_029060285.1 Muribaculaceae bacterium
AATTACCAAACGAATCGGTGACTTTTTTCAGTTGCCGATTCAACTTTTTTCAGCTAATTCTTATCCCGAACTCGCGTACTTAGATTATTGTTTGTTACGCTGGCAGAAACAAAGAAGACTTGGGAAGAGTGTAAGACTAAATATGAAAAGATAATATTTCTGATAAAAAATATACATCTTATGGATAAAGAGTCTAAAGCATATAAGAGTGGGGAATTTCACGACATATTCGAAGAGGCAGAACTTAATCCTCAATTTGTTCACGATATTATTGGACTCCCACTTGATGAAATAAAACGGCTAAAATAAATTTGAATAAAGTCGGTATCAAATGATGAAGCATTGTTATATTTAAAGCGCATAAGCCAAGGACTTATGCGCTTTTTTTGATTCTAATTTCCCCTTTAGGGAGGAAAGTCGGATCTTTATTTCTTCATGACTTTCTTGACGGTGCCGTCAGCCTCGATGACGATATTGAGTCCTGACTGCATGGAGCTGATCTTTATGCCCTGCGGAGTGTAGATGCCTGCAGGCACTCCATTGCTTCCGGCAGAGATGGTCTCAACGCCTGAATCACCTGTACGATTCAGCTTGCATTCAAGCAGCAGGAATTCATGGTAGCCTCCTACGGTTGACTTGTCGTTGAATCTAATTATATAATTACCGTTTTCCGGCACAGTGAACTTGAATTCCCGCTCCTCTTCAGCGGAGACATCAGCAGATGTATTCCCATTGGCATTGACCGTAGTGATGAACACCTCTGATTCCGCCACGTCCTTGTTGGTATCTGCATTCCGGATTACGACGTTATATTTCGGGCTTTCCTTCCATGCAGCCATTGCGAATGTAAGCTTGTATTCACCTGGTTCAAGTTTCAGCCTGTAATTGTTCAATGATCCGTATTCAGCCCTGCTGTTTCTCCAGTATAGTGCTTTCCCCTGGTATCCATTGAAGTCTTTTAATGTCCTGGCTCCGGAAGAGAATGTGTTGGGATATTGGTGCACTTCATTATTTTCTTGCATGCAACGCCATCCTTCAGGAATTGCACCGTTAGCTACATTGGTGTAGTCAAGCTTATAGAGTGATGTCGTGTCATAGAATACTGGCAGGATTGTTACATTGTCTTCTGGCATAGTGAACGTAATCTCGCCAGAATCTTTGACTGCAATAGTCTTTGACATCGTGTAGTAAACGGAATTTACAATTCTCAGTTCCTTTAGGGCATATCCTTCTTCCGGAGTTACAGTCAATGTCACTTTTTGTCCTTCCGAAGCTTCGCTGACATTGGCAGTAACCTTGCCATTAGCCACATCCCTTATGGTCACAAGAAACTTCTCTTTCTCCATGCCTTTTGGCATGTAGATGATCTGGTCAATCGTCGGGCCGACACCAGATGTATTGGTGATAATGAAACAGTTTTCTCCTTCATTTAAGGAAGCACTTACCTTAAGTTTCTTCCAGTCATTCTTAGCAGCTCCATTGATTGTCACAGTCCTTGGCTCTCCGTTGACAGAGACTTCAATTTCTGCGTCTGCCGACGTGTTGCAATATCGAATGTATATATCATAATCTCCAGCTTCCTTAAGGGTAAGGTAGTGGCGCAATGTAGCCTTTTTGTTAGATCCCATTTCCACGAAACCCAAACCTGAAAACTCTGAATAGTCAGGAGCCCACCAACCTGAATGGGTCAATGCCAAATTGCCTACGCTTCTGTAATCCATATTTTCGGCTTCTATGATGATAGGTCCCTTGAATGGTTTCGGCTGCTTCGGAACGGAGACTGTGTAGTTTGAAGGGATGGCATCTGAAATGTCGCTACGGTCAGCGTTTCCACTGCAAGATACAGTGAGGTCCAATGGTCCGAGATGGCTTACCGTAAGCGTGTAGCTCTTCTCAGTTTCGTTGTATTCGTCTTTTATATCAACCGAATAGGCGTCATGTTGTTTCAGCTCATATGAAGGTTTTTCCTTAAGGCCTTCCAGACGGATTACGTCTTCCCTGATAGTAGTGGTATCGTTTCGGAAATTGTTGAGGTAGAAGTCGATGTGGTCTTCGTATTCGCGAATCACTCCTGACGAGAGCACGTCGTATTTAAGCACAAGGGTCTCGCATGTGTTATATTTGAGAGGTATTCTTGCAGAGGCTGAGCGGTTACCACTCACATTTGAATATGGGGTATAGGTCACAAGCTGGTTGCGGAAGCGGTTTACATATAGGTCGCCTTCGGAAACCTCTGGATAGTGCTTATTGAACTCATCCACTTTCTTGTCTTCGGTCGACCAGCGTGTCTTGCGCTCAGACTTTTTGACTAGAGTTGGTATCCCCTTTGCCAATTCATCATGAGCTTCAAGCATGACTGGAATAGTCCCATAGCGTCCTGACTTCTTGAGGTAAAGGTAGTTGTCCATCCAGTATCCTTTGTTGCGGTTGAATGGGTCATCCTGCTTGTAAAGTCCATCGTATAAGTTGTCCCATGCGGCGTACTTGTCCTCGTCGTTGCCACTTGTAATATCGTTGATGACAGCTACCTTTGTCTTCTCCAACACTTCCTGACGTGAAGGAATATACATTGATCCGTCGAGGATTTTCCTGAACATGTCGACCCATATTGCATCGAAATTAGGGAAGGTGGTCCAGTTACGTCTAAGGTAATTGTCGACGAGAGTAGCGTTAAGGTTTTTGAAGTCTTCAGTCCAGATCAGCTCAGGGCCATCCCAGACTGCACCGCCGTTGACGCATGTCTGCTCCATGACTGTGCCGATGCCGGCAGAGCCTGGGTAGGGAGCATTCTTGGTATCCCCGAAGTAATCCCCCAACGCTCCGTTCCATCCGCAGTTGTCGTAGCGTACGCCATAATTATTGGCAAGACCTGCTACGAAGGGTCCCCACGTTACACTTTCGTTATTGTAGAAGCAACTGCTTGTAGTATATTTATAAAGCCAGAGTATAGCTTCCGGATAATCACGGCATGCCTTGAGAAGGTCCGGATTACGTTTCATCATACCCAATGGATTGAGAGGATGGCTCCAGATATTTCCGCAAAAGCTTACAGTCAGGAAACCTCCATATTTATGTGACATCTCGACAAGTTTTGCAAACAGAGCTATACGCGACTCCTGAGTACTGCTGCTCTTGTCGCCCGGCTCGTCAAAACCCCAGAACTGCTCAGCATAGTTCCATCCTAAAAAGTTGGGATAAGTCTTGAAGAAATATTCGAATGTCTCCAAGTCGTCATCCTGGATATGCGTATGGCCGCCGCTGGCAGGCTGGCATGTAAACCATAGTCCGTTGTGCTGGCACACGGATGCCCAAGATTTATATGTACGTACTGCCGAACGCGGCATCCTGTACATGTTGTCTTTCGTGTCATAACCGCACGAAAGCGACAAGTTCATGCAGACATAAGGCTTGATGTCCTCAGGAATCAAATCTATGATTTTCTGGGGATCCGCTGAATTCCACACATCGATGTGGACCAGCCATAATGGATTTCGATTGTCGATAGGCCTACGTTGTTGAGAGTAGAGCGAAAGGCCAATTAGCGACAACAGCAAGCAAAACAGTATTCGCTTCATAATGTAATGTTTTTAATTTATGAGCCGGGGCTCTATTAATGTTGTTTGAATACAAAATTATAATTTTTTTTTCATTTATTTTTCTGTGTGTTTTTTATATTTGTTTTAATTGGTCGCATTATTAATTCTTTTTCGTATAAATCCGTCTCATCTGGCGATACTATTTTGTAGAAAAACGCCACACAAGGGTAAATGTATATAAATTTTTTGGATTATCTTTGCATTTGTTATCCGATAATGCATATTAACTCTTAAAATCATAATATGAAACCATTTTTTACCATCTGTCTTGCCGCATTGGCCATGTCTTCTGCCACGGCATCTACCACCTGGGAGAAACTCACGGTCAATGGACTGTCTCGTGATATGAAGGTGCATGTGCCTGACAATACTCCATCAGGTGCTCCTCTCGTGATTGCATGCCATGGTATGAACCAAAGTGCCCAATGGCATGACGACAATTCAAAATGGACTGCCGTCTCTGACACTGCCAAGTTTGTACTCGTCTTCCCTGAAGGAATCGACCATGGTTGGGATCTCGGCGGAAACAAAGACGTTGATTTCATCAGTGCCATCATCGACAAGATGGAGAAGGATCATAATATCAACACAGGACGCGTCTATCTGACCGGATTCTCAATGGGTGGTATGTTCACCTATTTCTGTGCCAACCGCATACCGGAAAAAATCGCGGCTTTCGTGCCTGTAAGCGGATATCCGATGTGGGACAAGAGCGCATATAGCTCTCGCCCTGTGCCAATCATGCATGTGCACGGCACTGGCGACGATGTATGTGTCTTCAGCGGTGTCCAGCCGACTCTCGACAATTGGATCAAGCATAACGGATGCAATACTGTCGAGAAGCTCATCGATCCCTATCCTGAAGGAAACCGTAATAAAGGTGCCAAGATGCACATCTGGGATGATGGTAAAGATGGGGTAGAAGTCCGTCTGCTTGAGCTCGCCGGAAAAGGACATTGGCAGTCGGAAGATCCGGTGTATTGCCTTACAAGTATAGAAGGCTGGAACTTTATGCAGCGTTGGAGTCTCGGACCGGATGCTCCTAAAGTGACCGCAGTGGAACCGGAAGACGGTTCTTTTGATCTTCCTCTCGATGGGATGGATATTTCCTTGACTTTTGATATGAACGTTGATGGCTCCGAAGCTGAGGCTCAGCTGATGAAAGATGGTGTTCCGGTGAACCTGGATGTCAAAAGCAATGGAAATACCCTTACCCTGACCGTCCCTGCTGTCGAACGCGGCGAATATGCTCTTTCACTTCGCAATGTGAAGGGAGAGAATGAAGGCGTCATGAAAGTATTCAAAGCTACTTATACTTTCGGTCTCGAAGAAGTTGGAGACGTGCCTCCATATAACGAAGTGTTCTATCCAAATCTAAGAGCTGAAGAAAACACGGTTGGAGAGGGAATCCCTACAGGATGGTACCGCATCAATACCCGCTCTAACGGAGAGAAAGACGAAAAGACTTCAGGCAGTGCAAACACCGGAGGCGCGCGAATGAAATATTTCATGACCGGAGGCGACTTCAATGAGGGTTTCTATCTCAGTGCCCGCGACTATGACCGTTGCGAGATAACCTACGGAAAATATACGCCCGACTATGCTCTCCATTTCGATAAAGGACGCTATGTGGCTACGTTCAATTCCGTATATTGGAACAAGGGCTCTCTTGACGGGATCGTTACGTTTGATTTCACTGTGAAAGATCCGAAAGGAACAGTTGTGGCTACTTTCCCATCGCTTCCTTCCACCGGAAATATGGATGAGCAGCAAGGTAAGATCTCGGGCTCAACATACCATTCTCTCGAATTCGACATTCCTGCAGATGGAGATTACACGGTCTCATACAGCATGACTTCCGGATGGGCTGCGGTTATCGTCGGAAACCTCAAGATAGCTACCGCCATGTCGACTGCCGAGAGATACAAAGGCACATTCCAGCGCACACTTAAGGAGGCCAAAGACCTTTATGCGACTCTTTCGGAAAATATCCTCTCTACCGAGGAAGCCCAAAACCTGAAAGCCACAATCGAAAGCTACGAATCTCTCGTGTCGACTTCTCCCACTGTCTATGAGCAAGCTACTGCTGCCCTTGCTGATGCCATAGCGCAGGTCTCCGAAGTTGCTGCTGTAGATATACTGGAAGGTAAGACTGAAGATGGTGACTGCTACGATGTCTTCGGCCGTCGCATCAATAAGTCAGGTCTCTCCAAAGGCCAAATCTACATCCAAAACGCCAAGAAGCACATCGCTCGCTAACACGACCAATGACCTTGTAGGGACGCACGGCTCGTGCGTCCTTTCTATTTAATGATTATTTTCGGATGGAATCAGGTCGGAGACCTGATAATTATGCTTAAACCCCAGACTTTAGTCTGGGGAATTCTGGACAATAGCTCAGTAGCCTCGGAGAGGCGCTTTATGGTAAATCAACTCATAATGAAAAAACTCTTATCGTTCATATTCACAGCTTTTTTATTAGCTCTTCTTTTCCCGATATATTCTTCAGCTGCTACCATCTTGAAGCTCTCCAATCCCGAGGGCTTCTCGCTCCAGGGCTCTCCCATAGTCTATGATCCAGCTGACTATGCCCTCGTCGCTAACGTAGCTCAGATGCTTGCAGAAGATATCTGCAAAGTAACAGGGAAGAATCCGAACATCTTGACCACCCTTCCAAAAGGAACAGATGCAATCCTTATCGGCACACTCGGTCATTCCAGGTTCATCGACGACCTTGCCAAGAAAGGAGTAATACCTGCCGATAGCATCCGTGGGGGATGGGAGCGTTTCATAATAAAGAGTATCCCGGACAGGAAAGGGAAAAACCTGTTGGTAATAGCCGGCAGTGACCGACGCGGCACCGCCTACGGAGTCACGACCCTTTCTCGTGAAATTGGAGTCGATCCTTGGATTTGGTGGGCGGATGTGCCCGTTAAATTCAATCCTGATATTAAGATAAAGGCAGATTACATCTCACAATCCCCTACTATAAAATACCGTGGCATCTTCATCAACGACGAGGATTGGGGTATTCTTCCATGGGCAGCCCAAGGCCTTGACTGCGACTTGAACGATATTGGTCCGAATACATATGAGAAAGTGTGTCGGCTCCTTTTGCGTCTTAAGGGCAATATGCTCGCTCCTGCCATGCACTCCTGCACCGGGGCGTTCTATTCCCATCCTGAAAGCAAAGTCGTAGCCGACCAATATGGCATCATCATGACCACTTCCCATTGTGAACCGATAATGTTCAACAATGCGGCACTTTCAGAATGGAATCCGGAGCGTGACGGAGAGTGGGACTATGGCACAAACCGTGATGTAATATTTGGAAAATTTTCCGACCGCCTCAATGAGGTGGCTGACTATGAGAATATCTACACGATAGGAATGCGTGGTGTTCACGATGAGGCTATGAGCCGCACACGTCCTGTAGAGGAGCGTATTGCCCTTCTCGAAAAAGTAATCACTGATCAAAGGGATCTCTTGTCAAAACGTCTCGGCAAACCTGCCGAGGAAATTCCACAGATATTTGTGCCATATAAGGAGACACTCGACCTATACCGTAAAGGTCTCAAAGTCCCCGACGATGTGACGATAATCTGGCCCGATGATAACTATGGATACATGAAAAGCGTTTCCTCTCCCGAAGAAAGAAAACGCTCCGGTTCTTCCGGTGTCTACTATCACACATCTTATCTCGGCACCCCTCACGACTATCTATGGCTTTGCACGACTCCTCCTGCGATGATGTATCATGAACTCAAGAAAGCATACGATTGCGGTTCGGACCGCTATTGGCTTCTTAATGTAGGTGATATCAAACCTGCCGAGCTTGACACTCAGACATTCTTCGACATGGCTTGGAACTTTGATAGATTCTCCCAAGACAATATCAACTCATATCAATCTTCTCTTGTGTCTGAATGGTGTGGCGAAAAGTATAAAGAGCCTGTACAGAAAATATTGGATGAATACTATAGGCTTGCATGGATTAGGAAACCTGAATATATGGGCTGGGAAATTGAATGGGACAGCCCCGATACGCGTGAGGTAGGACCTACCGACTTCAGTTTCTCTAACTATGGCGACGCTTGGCAGCGATTAGATGAATATAAGGATCTGGCTGCAAAGACCGATGTTTTGATGCAAGAGCTGTCGGACTCCTTACGGACTCCATTCTTCGAAATGATAGGGTATCCTGTGCTTGCATCTGAGATGATGAACCGCAAGTTTCTCTTCGCCCAACTCAATGGCGAATTGGCGGCCACCGGAGATCTTCCCGGTGCCAACTATGCCGCGCGACTATCAGTAGAAGCTTCTGACAGCATCGATACCCTTAACAATATCTATAATTCACTTGAAAACGGAAAATGGAATGGCATGATGACTGTTCCGCCCGGCTTCTGCGCCAAATATCAAGAGCGTCCTCCATTACGCCAATTCCCTGAGGTGGGGGAGAAGTCTGTTCTCAGGGTGTTTGACTGGCAGTCAAGAGGTGACAGTTTATGTCGCACTCTCGACCTTCGAACCGCTAAATTATCCGAAGGAGCCTCATTCATCGAAGGAATAGGCTATGATGGCTGCATCCTCCAACTTGGTGACCCCGCTTCCGACATCGACGTAAACGCGGCAGACGAAGCTGTTGTGGAATTAAGCGATTTTCAGGGAGATATCATCAGACTCCAGATCTTCCACCTACCTTACTTCCCCCTGTTTGAAGGCAAAGGATGCCGCATAGGTGTAACGGTCGACGACGGCGAAGAGCACATCATCGAATACCTTCCCGAAGAATGGTCAAAGCCTTGGAAGCTCAACGTCCTCCGCAACTCCGCTCTCACCGAAGTCTCATGCCCCATAGATAAGAAAAAATCAAGTCACACCATAAAATTGAGAGGCGTGGACTCAGGAATGGCAATCCAAAGAATTGTCATCGACAGCGGTTCCTTCCGCCCCGGTTACATCGGTCCAACCCCGGCCAAATGCCTTTTTTAGTATATCTTACGGATTCAGTATTTCGCTCGGAGTGAGGATTTCAAGGGCACGGGTGCCTCGCTTAGTGCCTGTCAGATATGCAATGCGGTCATCGGGACCTATATGGTCTTCATCTACGATTTGCTTCACTGCCTCTACCGAATGGCGGGGATCCTCCGGATCCGGCTGTGGGAAATAGTATGCCGAAACTCCAAAACTGAGCGCAAGCCAACGGTATACCTCCTTGTTATGACAGATGGCAAAGGTAGGGTTGTTCCCGCGGAATGAAGCAATGAAGCGTGCTGCAACGCCACCGAATGCATCTGTAAAGATAGCTTTTGTACCTACTCGGTTTTCTGACAAGACCGCCTGACGGGAAAGGAATGAAGTGATGTCATCGTCGGTCAATGGTGGTATTTCCATTTTCTGTCGGAGGGACGCCTCCACTTCTATTGCCACCTTGGTCATAGTTGTCACGGCTTCCACCGGATACTTTCCATATGCAGTTTCCCCTGAAAGCATTATTGCATCCGCCCGCTGATATACTGCATTGGCTACGTCGGAGATCTCGGCTCTTGTAGGACGCGGATGTTCTATCATGCTGTGAAGCATCTGGGTGGCTACTATCACCGGCTTGTGGGCCTTGATGCATTTATGGATCATCATGGCTTGTATGCCTGGTATCTTTTCTGCTGGCACCTCAATGCCGAGGTCTCCTCTCGCTACCATTATTCCGTAGCAAGCATCAAGAATCTCGTCGAAATTGTCAATCCCTTCTTGATTCTCTATTTTGGATATAATCTTGATGGGTGAGTGGCGCTCGTCGAGGATAGACTGCACTTCATTGACATCTGCTGCAGAGCGGACAAATGAATGAGCTATAAAGTCAACTCCCAAATCGACTGCATATCCTATGTTGCGTTTGTCGCGTTCTGTGACAGCCGGAAGGTCGATGCTCACTCCCGGAAGGTTGACGCTTTTGCGCGATCCAAGAGTGCCGTCATTGTCTGCAACCGCCTGGAGTGCATTGCCAATGATGTCTTTTATAGTGAATTCCAGTTCTCCATCATCTATCAGGATGCGGTCTCCTGGTTTCACGACATTGGCTATATGTTCATAATTGAGATTGATCACATTTGAAGAGGTCTTTCCATCGGGGTTGCCATAGAAAGTCACCGTATCGCCGGCATGAAACTCTACCGGCTCGCCTGTCTCTGTTACAGTGGTGCGGATTTCCGGACCCTTTGTGTCCATCATTATTGCGAGCGTACTGTCTGCAGCCCTTGCATTTTCAACTATTTTCTTGAATCCGTCATATTCAAGATGAGCCGAATTCATACGCACTACATTGACTCCGGCAGCAGCTAATTTCTTGATAAACTCCACGTCGCATCTCTTGTCAGACACCGTGGCTACTATTTTCGTGAATTTATGCATGGTTTTTATAGTTTTTAGGGTTAAACTGATTCTTTCTCTAAAGGCCCTAAAGGCTCTAATGGCTTTAAAGGCTCTAAAGGCCCTAAAGGCCTTAGGGTGCTCTAAGCTGTGAGGAGCACAAGCACTATGCCGAATATGATAAGCACTGTGTTCGAGACAGCGTATGTGATGGTATAGCCTAAGGCAGGGACACTGCTTCCGAGTCTTTCTTGCACAGCTCCGAGACCAGCTGTCGTCTTTCTCGCTCCGGCGCAACATCCAAGCGTTACCGCAGGATGGAACTTGAATAGTTTGTGGCCGATAAGTATGGCAAGGAAAAGAGGCACCAAGGTCACTATAAGTCCTGCCACGAATATCTTCGGTCCAACTTCGGAGAATGCACTTATAAACGATGGTCCGGAAGCGATTCCGATCACGGCAATATACATATTTAGTCCGAGATTATTGAAAACCCAGAGCGAAGCTTTAGGTATAGCACCATATACAGGTCTTTTGGCTCTTAACCAACCCATTATCAGACCCGCTACCAGGGCGCCCCCACTCGCTCCGAGACTCACGGAAACGGCACCAATCTTTATTGCCAATGCTCCAAGAAGTCCACCTAAAAGAATACCAATGCCGATAAATACGAAGTCTGTGGAGAGTGTACGGGGATCGGCATAACCAATTTCCTTTGCAGCACGATTGAGATATTTTTTAGAGCCGACGAGTTCTACGATATCTCCCGGCTTCACGGTAGTGCCGCCCAAAGGATTGAGAGCGACATCATTTCTGGTGATTTTCTTTATGTCGACTCCTTCCATAAATTGCTTCTCCATAAGTTCATGGACCGTAATCTCTTGGAATTTCTTCATCACTGTCACATCTACGTCTTCCACCGGGAAGGAAAGTATATCAACACCTGCAGTTTCGTATCCGAACCACTCTTGTTGCCCAACAATCATCTCTCGGCGCCCGGCAAGTGCTACAATATCTCCTTTATAAATTTCAGTATCGGGGGTTATATTGTCGATTATGTCTCCATTCCCGTTACGTTTTATGCGTTCTACGGTAATTCGTTTTCCTTTTGACTCAAACTCTTGCTCAAGTTCTGAAACTTTCCGTGGAGTATCCATCCATGGACCAACTGCTTCAAATGCGCGAAAGGCAATAGGACGACAGGCATTGAAGCTTGCCGGATCGCTGCCGGCGTCTACCGGACTCAATGTCTTTTCAAGTTCACGTGTCATGGCCTTCACCTTATCCAGACCTCCCATCATGGCAGGTCCGACATATCCCAGAAGCCATACTGCACCAAGAGTGCCGAATACGTATGTCATGGCGTAGCATACTGGAATTGCAGCCACCATAGCCTTTATCTTGTCGGGATCTCCGGAAAGAGAATTAATGGTGTCTTCTGCGGCTCCTACTACTGGAGAAGCAGTGGATGCCCCTGCCATCATGCCTGCGGCTTGACCCGGATTCAGCCCGAACCAGTAGGAAACGCCTAAGGCTGCCCCGAGAATAAGGACGCATACCACGAGGGCAAACATCACTTCCTTCAATCCATCTCCTTTCAGAGATTTGAAGAACTGAGGCCCTACACTATAGCCAATACAAAACAGGAATAAAAGGAAGGAGACGGATTTCAGGGGTCCCCCTACATTTATATCCAGTTGGCCAACGAGAACTCCCACTATAAGCACAGCTGTCACTGTGCCTAGGGCAATACCTTTGAATTTGAGTTTGCCAAGCCAGAATCCAATCCCTATTGTGAGGAACACCGCCAATGCCGGCGTATGCCTTAATGCTTCAATAAACCACATGTTCGCTTTTAATTAAGATTGGCTTCCGGAAGAGGAATCGTCGGAAGGCGTGACTGTATTTTTCTTGAATGATCTCTGCACATAGTCGGTCAGATAGACTGTGAAGAGAGGAAATATGATCATGCCGGAAATAGGAAGTACCACTGCCACTATTTTTCCTGCTACTGTAACCGGAGATATGTCGCAGCCTACAGTCGATAGGTTCATCATGGTCCACCAGAGTGCTGTCCAGTAGGAATTCACATCCGGATTGACTCCTGCCTCACGCTGATAGAAGATCAGCGAGCAGAAATATGCGATGAAGAGCATGATGGTGATGTAAGATGCAAAAAGGCTTGACACTGCATTCGATGACACGTAGCTTACTACAATTGCCAATGCCAAAGCGCCTCTTGCCAATGGAATAAACCTTACAAAGAATAGTGCATCCGCACTCAGGTGGATATTCAGGTAGTTGACTATATTTAAGACCGGAATCGACAGTATCAAAAACCAGAAACGGCGTTTGACATACGACCATTTCTTATCGGCATAATAAAAACCTAAGAAAAAGTCGAGGATGAAAACCATGCAGACCCAATACTGGAATGTCATGTATTGGTGATTTTCAAGGAAATTGATGCGCTTGAAAGTGTCATATGAGATCCATGCTATAAGGGCTGCCGAAAGAATTAACACGACAATATTCATGAACGTCATGATGATGCGTTCAGACTTTGGCGCAGGTTTTAACGCCGGAGTTGGGGTGCTTGTGGTTGCCATAGTAATAGATTTTTATTTTGAAGGCTTAGGTTTTGCGAAGTATGTGATAAGGGCTCCCGCTGCCATGACTGCAATGGAGACGATCATTACAGTAGTAGGTCCCCCGCTCTTGAGAAGCACCGGGATAATGAATGCTCCCGCCACTGCTCCGGCTTTGCCGATTCCCGCTGCGATTCCAGTCCCTGTGCCGCGGTTTTCAATGGCATATACTTGGCTCGGAAGGATGAAGGTGATAAGGTGAGGGCCTGCGTTGAGGAAGAGTTCAAAGATTACAAAGCCCGTAATTGCTACCCAAGAAGGCCAGTGGCAAAGATATGCTGCCATAAGGAGTCCAAGACCTATTGCGCTTCCCCAGAAACCAACTATCTGCATCTTCACGTGGTTTTCCTTCTTAAGCAAATAAAGTCCGAGTCCGAAACCAAGCATCATTACGAGTGTGAGGACGAACGTGAGTCCTACGGAATGTGTGATATGTTCTATCTCAGGTGCCGTAGCCGGCAGGCTGTCGATCTTGAAGCTCATGATGAGCACGGGGAGGAAGATGCCGATACCGTAGACCCCGAGTCCCTCGCATGCCCAAGGCACACCGGTCAGGATTATCTTGCGCAAGTGCTCCTTTATGAAGGTCCCCATGCTTTCAGGTTTTGCCTGGGGCTTGGATGAGGTGGCGGCTGCCACATCGGATATCATCCTGACATTCGGGCCAAGGAATTTCTCGACTGCCTTCTGAGCCTCTGCCGTATCTCCGCGGCTCATAAGCCACTGCGGGCTCTGTGCAAACCACAGGCGGCTTACGAACATTATTGCTCCAATGACTCCTGTAATATAAAAGAGATCGGGCCAGATGGCAGGGTCCTTCGACTTGGTGATCATCACGTAGCAGATGATAGCTACAACTGCACTTCCTGCAGATGCAAGAGCCTTGGCGAGCCCTACCATAAAGGTACGCCATTTGGCGGGCATAAGTTCGGATATATAATCCGGGTCGAGGCTATATTCCCCGCCGATGGCAAAGCCCATCAGGAATAGGCATACGAGAAGCACCGGCACTTCGTGGATGAATACGCAGGTAAGTGATGTCGCGAGGATGATCAGCGGGCATAGACGGAAGAAGAAGAGATAGCCGTAGCGGTCGCTCAATCTGCCGAACACTACAGTGCCCACCATAATGCCGATGAGTGAGATACACCCCATCAAGCCCTGTATACCGGAACTCAGCTCGGGATGAGCGACTAGTTGGATTAACGGTATTACTATGCCGACCAGAGTGGCGAGTCCCTGACCTATGAATTGGCCAAGAGAAGCGACTGTCATTATGAATATCTGTCGTATCCCCAACGGCATTGTCGCCAGATCTACGGTCTTTGATGTGGTGGAATCAGTGGTCATTGTCGATCGTGTTTTTTCAGATAGAAGTTGTTTAAACTTATTTTTTTATTAAGATTTCGTCAGGTTTTCGAGTGGATTTTTCTTCATGAAGAAGGAGCGA
>JAIDUH010000049.1 GCA_029060285.1 Muribaculaceae bacterium
TGCTCGGGTTGCGCGCCTCGAAAATCTCTGTCACACGCGGCAGACCGCCCGTGATGTCACCGGCGTTACCAGCAGCACGAGGTATCTTCACGAAGACCTGTCCCGGAGTGATTTCCTCACCGTCCTCTATCATAAGGTGGGCACCCACAGGGAGTGAATACGTGCGGATCACTTCGCCATCTGCATCAAGGAGCTGCGCCTCAGGCACCTTGTTACGGTCCTTGGACTCTATCATGATCTTGTCACGCATTCCGGAAGCCTCATCGGTCTCAACTCGGTAGGTGACACCCTCCTCTACATTGACAAACCTTACCTTACCGCCTTCTTCAGCCACGATCACAGCGTTGAACGGGTCCCATTCGCAGATCATTTCTCCCTTCGTCACCATGTCGCCATCTTTGAAATAGAGGCGTGATCCATAAGGGATGTTGGCGTTGGTCAATACTATACCGCTCTTGGGCTCTATGATACGCATTTCACCCATACGGCCTACCACGATATCCACGCCGTCCTTATTCTTGATCGTGCGGAGTTCCTCAAATTCAAGGCGCCCGTCATGACGCGCAGTGACATCCTTTACAGCTGACACGTTACCGGCAACACCACCGACGTGGAACGTACGGAGTGTCAACTGAGTACCTGGCTCGCCGATAGACTGAGCCGCGATTACGCCGACAGCTTCTCCCTTCTGCACCATACGATGGTTAGAAAGATTGCGGCCGTAGCACTTGGCACACACGCCCTTCTTCGATTCGCAAGTAAGCACCGAACGGATTTCAACCGATTCAATAGCAGACTTCTCGATTTTCTCAGCGATTGCCTCTGTGATTTCCTCACCTGCATGCACGAGAATGGAATCATCATGCGGGTCACGCACATCGTGAACTGACACTCGGCCGAGAATACGCTCTGAAAGAGTAGCCACGACTTCCTCATTGTTTTTGATCTCAGTGCATACAAGACCACGAAGAGTGCCACAGTCTTCCTCATTGATGATGACATCGTGGGCCACGTCGACAAGACGACGGGTCAGGTATCCTGCGTCGGCTGTCTTAAGCGCGGTATCTGCAAGACCCTTACGTGCACCGTGGGTAGAGATGAAGTATTCGAGCACGCTAAGACCCTCCTTGAAGTTCGCAAGAATCGGGTTCTCGATGATCTGACCACCCTCGGCACCTGCCTTCTGCGGCTTGGCCATAAGACCACGCATACCGGAAAGCTGACGGATCTGGTCCTTACTACCACGGGCTCCTGAATCAAGCATCATATAGACGGAGTTGAAGCCCTGCTGGTCTTCTTCCATCTGCTTCATCAGCGTGTCAGCAAGTTTCTTGTTGACATTGGTCCAGACGTCGATCACCTGATTGTATCGGTCATTACCGGTGATCATACCCATCTGGTAGTTCATCATGATCTCTTCTACCTGCTCATTGCCTTTAGCGACATATTCAGCCTTCTCTTCCGGAATGATGACGTCGCCAAGGTTGAACGAAAGACCGCCACGGAATGCCATCTTATATCCAAGGTTCTTGATGTCGTCAAGGAATTGGGCGGAACGAGTGACACCGCAAGTCTTGATCACCTTGGTGATGATATTGCGAAGAGATTTCTTGGAGATGATTTCGTTGACATATCCGATTTCCTTCGGCACATACTGATTGAAGAGCACCCGGCCTACGGAAGTATTTTCTTTGAGCACCTTTACAGGATTGCCATTCTCGTCTATATCGTCTACGAGCACCGAAACCGGAGCATGCAAGTCAAGGCGACCCTCATTGTATGCTATCTCAGCCTCTTCCGGACCATAGAACTTAGAACCCTCACCCTTAGTGCCGGGACGCAGCTTGGTGATGTAGTAAAGTCCAAGCACCATGTCCTGCGAAGGCACTGTGATAGGAGCGCCATTGGCAGGATTGAGGATGTTGTGCGCGCCAAGCATAAGCATCTGGGCCTCCAGGATTGCCTCATTTCCAAGTGGCAAATGCACAGCCATCTGGTCGCCGTCGAAGTCGGCGTTGAATGCCGTACATGCGAGCGGATGGAGCTGGATTGCCTTGCCTTCGATCATCTTTGGCTGGAATGCCTGGATACCAAGTCGGTGAAGTGTCGGAGCTCGGTTCAGAAGCACCGGGTGACCTTTCATCACGTGTTCAAGGATATCCCAGACTACGGCTTCCTTGCGGTCTACGATCTTCTTTGCACTCTTTACAGTCTTTACGATGCCGCGCTCAATGAGCTTGCGGATCACGAACGGCTTGTAAAGCTCTGCTGCCATGAGCTTAGGAATACCGCACTCATGCATCTTCAATTCCGGACCTACCACAATAACCGAACGTGCTGAGTAGTCGACACGCTTACCGAGAAGATTCTGACGGAAACGTCCCTGCTTACCCTTGAGGGAGTCCGAAAGAGACTTCAGCGGACGGTTGACGTCGCTCTTTACGGCAGATGCCTTGCGTGAGTTGTCGAGCAATGAATCGACAGCTTCCTGAAGCAGACGCTTCTCATTGCGGAGGATCACTTCCGGTGCCTTTATTTCAATAAGTCTCTTCAGACGGTTGTTGCGGATGATAACTCTTCTATACAAGTCATTGAGGTCGGATGTAGCGAAGCGGCCACCGTCAAGCGGCACGAGAGGACGAAGCTCCGGCGGAATCACCGGGATAGCTTTCAAAATCATCCACTCCGGCTTATTGACGTCTTTAGAAGCAAGGAAAGAGTTGACCACCTGAAGACGCTTCAGAGCCTCTGTCTTTCTCTGCTGTGAGCCCTCGGTGTGGGCACGGTCGCGGAGATCGGCTGCAAGCGCCTCAAGGTCGATATTCTGCAGAAGCTCATATATTGCCTCCGCACCCATCTTGGCAATGAACTTGTTGGGATCATCATCCGGAAGCAACTGGTTGCCTTCCGGAAGCTGGTCAAGGATATCGAGATATTCCTCTTCCGAGAGAAGGTCAAGGCGGGCAAGCCCCTTGCCGGCATCCTTGCCGCTCACCTTCTCGCCATCGCGGGTATCGGTGGTGATGTTGGCCGCAGCTCCGGGCTGAAGCACTACATAGCGTTCATAATAGATCACGGAGTCAAGCTTCTTCGAGGGAAGACCAAGAAGATATCCGATCTTGTTAGGAAGCGAGCGGAAATACCAGATGTGGGCTACCGGCACCACGAGTTCAATGTGGCCCATACGTTCACGGCGCACCTTCTTCTCGGTCACCTCCACACCGCAACGGTCGCACACGATGCCCTTATAGCGGATTCTCTTGTACTTGCCGCAATGACATTCGTAATCCTTCACCGGACCAAAAATCTTCTCGCAGAAAAGACCGTCTCTTTCGGGCTTATAAGTGCGGTAGTTGATGGTCTCAGGCTTCAGAACCTCGCCACTCGACATTTCCTTGATCTTCTCTGGCGATGCCAGACCAATCGTGATTTTGGAAAAGTTACTCTTAATTTTATTGTCTTTCTTGAAAGCCATAGGTTTTCCTTCTATGTTGTCCCGTCCCGGCTCGGAGATTTCTCCTTGCCGGAGCGGGGATTTTTAATTGTTAATGTCTGATATCGCTAATATCAGTCAAGTGTGACGCTCAGTCCAAGGCCTCGCAACTCATGCAGGAGCACGTTGAGTGATTCCGGGATACCGGGATTTGGCATCGGATCGCCTTTGACGATTGCCTCATATGCCTTGCTGCGGCCATTGACGTCGTCGCTCTTGATGGTCAGGATCTCCTGAAGGATGTGGCTTGCGCCGAATGCTTCCAGCGCCCAGACCTCCATCTCTCCGAAACGCTGTCCACCGAACTGTGCCTTACCGCCAAGTGGCTGTTGAGTGATCAGAGAGTACGGGCCGATCGAACGGGCATGCATCTTGTCTTCCACCATGTGGCCGAGCTTAAGCATGTAGATGACTCCTACAGTTGCCGGCTGGTCGAAGCGGTCGCCTGTGCCGCCATCATAGAGGTAAGTCTTGCCATAGCGTGGCAGACCTGCCTTGTCGGTCCATTCGTTAAGGTCATCAAGGCTTGCTCCGTCGAAAATCGGAGTGGCAAATTTCTCGCCAAGCTCGCGCCCTGCCCATCCGAGTACAGTCTCGAAAATCTGTCCAAGGTTCATACGGGAAGGCACACCCAGAGGGTTAAGCACGATATCCACCGGTGTTCCGTCTTCAAGGAACGGCATATCTTCCTGTCTTACCACACGCGATACGATACCCTTGTTGCCGTGGCGGCCTGCCATCTTGTCGCCGACACCGATCTTGCGCTTCTTGGCAATATATACCTTTGCCATCTGCATGATGCCGGAAGGAAGCTCGTCGCCGATCGTGATGTCAAATTTCTTCCTGCGGAGTTCGCTGTCGATTTCCTTGTATTTGCGCACGTAGTTGGTCACGAGCTTCATCACCATGCCATTGATACGCGCGTCATCTGTCCAGTTGCTCAGGTTGACTGTCTCATACTTGAAGTCAGCCCAGTTCACACCGTTGAATTTCTGGCCTTTCTGGATGATTTCGTCGCCGAGGAAGTCCTTCACTCCGGCTGAAACCTGTCCGTTGAGAAGCTTCTCCATCTTGCCTACCATGATCTGCTTCAGATCATTGAGCTTTTCGTTGTACTCTTTATCCAGAGCATCCGTAAGCTCGGCTGCCGCCTTGCGGGATGTCTTGGTCTTGACAGCCTTTGAGAAAAGGTTGGTGCCGATTACGACACCTTTCAACGACGGACTTGCCTTCAGGGAAGCGTCTTTCACTTCTCCTGCCTTGTCGCCGAAGATGGCACGAAGCAGTTTCTCCTCCGGTGTTGGATCGCTCTCACCCTTAGGTGTGATCTTACCGATCATGATGTCACCCGGGACTACGTATGCACCCACGCGTATGATGCCGCGTTCATCAAGATCCTTCGTAGCATCTTCGCTGACGTTTGGAATATCGGAGGTCAGCTCTTCCATTCCTCGTTTTGTCTCGCGCACCTCAAGAGTATATTCGTCAACATGGACTGATGTGAGGATGTCTTCCTTCACCATTCTCTCATTGAGCACGATTGCGTCCTCATAATTGTATCCCTTCCATGGCATGAATGCCACCTTGAGGTTGCGTCCAAGAGCAAGCTCCCCTTTCTCGGTTGAATATCCTTCGGTAAGGATATCCCCCTTCTCAACCTTCTGCCCTACTTCGCAAATAGGACGCAAGTCGATAGTGGTGCCCTGGTTCGTACGGCGGAACTTCGGGATCTTGTATTCCTTAAGAGACGGTTCGAACTCTACGAATTCTTCATCCTCGGTTCTGTCGTAGTTTATGCGGATAGTGGTCGCATCCACATATTCAATAATTCCTTTTCCTTCAGCCATGATCTGCGTGCGTGAGTCGCGGATGAGCTGACCTTCTATGCCGGTGCCCACGATCGGAGCCTCGCTACGCATCAAAGGCACTGCCTGACGCATCATGTTGGAGCCCATGAGGGCACGGTTGGCATCGTCATGCTCCAGGAACGGGATGAGCGAAGCTGCGATTGATGCTATCTGGATAGGAGCCACATCCATAAGCTGGATATCCGATGGAGCTACGATCGGGAAGTCTGCATCCTGACGAGCCTTCACCTTGTCGCGGATGAAGCTGCCGTCGTCATTAAGCGGTGCATTACCTTGGGCTATGTTCAGACCCTCTTCCATCTCGGCTGTAAGATAGATTACGTCCTCATTCTTGAGGTCTACCACGCTGTCGGTCACTTTCCTGTACGGAGTCTCGATAAAACCGAGATTGTTGATCTTGGCATACACGCAAAGCGACGAGATAAGACCGATGTTCGGACCTTCCGGAGTCTCGATAGGACACAGACGTCCATAGTGTGTATAGTGCACGTCGCGCACCTCGAAGCCTGCACGCTCACGGCTAAGACCGCCGGGGCCAAGGGCAGAAAGACGTCTCTTGTGAGTGATCTCGGCAAGAGGATTGGTCTGGTCCATAAACTGTGAAAGTGCATCCGTTCCGAAGAAAGTGTTTATTACGCCCGAGATTGTCTTTGCGTTGATAAGGTCGGTCGGGGTGAACACTTCATTGTCGCGTACGTTCATACGCTCGCGGATAGTGCGGCTCATACGAGCCAGACCAATGTTAAACTGATTGTAAAGCTGCTCTCCTACTGTGCGGACACGGCGGTTAGACAGGTGGTCGATATCGTCTACGTCGCTCTTGTTGTTGATCAGCTCGATCAGGTATTTGATGATCTCCACAATGTCCTCACGTGTAAGCACCCTTACATCCATTGGAGTGGAGAGCTGGAGTTTCTTGTTTATTCTGTAGCGGCCTACATCCCCGAGGTCATATCTCTTTTCGCTGAAGAAAAGATTCTGGATCACCTCGCGGGCTGATGCATCGTCTGGTGGCTCGGCGTTTCTGAGCTGCCTGTAGATGTATTGGATGGCCTCGATCTCCGATTTGGAGTTATCTTTTGAGAGAGTGTTGAAAATGATGCTATAGTCTGACGCATTCGCATCTTCCTTCTCAAGCATGATGGTCTTTACGCCTGAATCAAGGATGGCCTGTATGTTATCTTCAGTGATCTCGCTCCCACGGTCGATTACTACCTCATTTCTCTCGATAGTCATAACCTCGCCGATTTCATCGCTGCTGAGGTCTTCAATCCATGACTTTAGCACCTGGCCTGCAAGCTTTCTTCCGATCACTTTCTCGAGATTTGACTTCGTCACCTTCACTTCTTCAGCAAGGTTGAAGACCTGGAGGATGTCTTTATCGCTCTCGAGGCCGATTGCACGCAGCAAGGTAGTGACGGGAAGTTTCTTCTTGCGGTCAATATACGCATACATGACATTGTTGATGTCAGTTGCAAACTCAATCCAGCTTCCTCTGAAAGGAATGATACGGGCTGAGTAAAGCTTTGTGCCGTTGGCATGCATGCTCTGGCCAAAGAAGACACCAGGCGAACGGTGAAGCTGCGATACGACAACTCGTTCTGCACCATTGATGATGAAGGTGCCCTGGTCAGTCATATATGGGATGGGACCAAGATATACGTCCTGAATACTTGTATCGAAGTCCTCGTGATCCGGATCCGTGCAATATAGCTTGAGCTTTGCTTTCAAGGGAACGCTATAGGTCAGGCCACGCTCAAAGCATTCATCAATAGTGTAGCGTGGAGGATCGATATAGTAATCGAGAAACTCGAGTACGAAATTGTTGCGGGTGTCTGCAATAGGAAAATTCTCGGCAAACACCTTGTATAGTCCCTCGTTTTTCCTTTCCTCCGGCGGAGTGTCAAGCTGCAGGAAATCCCTGAAAGATTTCAGCTGCACCTCAAGGAAATCCGGGAATGGATACGGATTCTTCACCGTTGCGAAGTTTACGCGAGGTTTTGCAATTGTATTCTGTGACATTATGATAAGATTAATCTGTTTGGATAGCTTGATAAAGGAGCTAATGCCGCGCCCGATATAATGAATAGAAGCTAATGTCGCTCCTAATTTGTTTAAAAAGTGTTAACATCTCATAAATAATGCTAAATCAGCAAAATTTACTGATGTTATAATACACAAAGAATTTTCAGATTAACCTCCCGCGATTGGAAGGAATCTGAAAATCTGCGGAATCCTCATTGTCCGGAGGCATGACAAGCCTCCTCGCTTTTTCAGATATGCGCACTATGAGCTAAAAAAGCCGGATTCCCCCGCCTATAGCAGGGGAATCGGCTATGCTGCTATTGAATGATTACTTAAGTTCAACTTCAGCGCCAGCGTCTTCAAGCTGCTTCTTGAGACCCTCTGCGTCTGCCTTCGGAAGACCTTCCTTAACAACGCTTGGTGCGCCGTCAACGAGTTCTTTTGCTTCCTTAAGACCAAGACCGGTAAGCTCCTTAACGAGCTTAACAACTGCGAGCTTGCTTGCGCCCGGAGCCTTGAGCACTACGTCGAAGTTAGTCTTTTCCTCTACTGCAGGTGCACCTGCTGCGGGGCCTGCTGCTACTGCAACTGCTGCAGCTGCGGGTTCAATACCGTATTCGTCCTTGAGGATCTGAGCGAGTTCGTTTACTTCCTTTACAGTAAGGTTTACGAGCTGTTCTGCAAATGCTTTCAAATCTGCCATTTTTGTATAGATTTTTTTGTTTTATTTTACAATATTGGTTATTCTTTGTTGGATAATGTCTCCAAAATGCCGTGGAGCTTGGTTGCACCACTGTTGAGGGCGGAGATAACGTTCTTAGCAGGCGATTGCAGCAATGCAATGACATCTGCGATAAGTTCGTTCTTGCTCTTGATTGCGGCAAGGGTATCCAACATTTCCTCGCCAACATATACGCTTTCTTCTACGAACGCTCCCTTAAGCATCGGGAGGGTCTCCTTCTTGTCGCGAAACTTCTTGAGCATCTTTGCAGGAGCATTGCCAACCTGCGAAAGAAGAAGTGTTGTCTCGCCATGGAGAAGATCGTAGAGTTCCGAGTAGTCGATTTCACTTGCCTCAAACGCCTTCTTGAGAAGGGTGTTCTTAACACACAGCATCTTGATGCCGTCCTGGAAGCAAGCACGACGCAACGCACTTGTCTTTTCAGCGTTCATTCCCTGTGACTGCACGAGATATACACAGCTGTATTCCTTAAGTGTCTCGCCAATCTTTTCAATCAACAGGGTCTTATCTTCTTTCTTCATCTTGAGTGTCGTTTTGAGGGTTATTCATCTATGCTCTTAGTGTCAACCTTCACACCGGGGCTCATGGTGCTTGAAAGATAGATGCTCTTGATATATGTACCTTTGGCAGTTGCAGGTTTAAGCTTGATAAGAGTGTTGATAAACTCCTTGGCGTTATCCTTCATAGCTTTCGGATCGAAAGATACTTTTCCGATTGAAGCGTGAACGATTCCGGTCTTGTCTACCTTGAAGTCGATCTTACCTTGCTTCACCTCTTTGACAGCCTTTGCAACATCCATTGTCACTGTGCCGCTCTTCGGGTTAGGCATAAGGCCACGCGGACCAAGTATACGACCTAAAGGACCAAGCTTACCCATTACTGAGGGTTGGGTGATGATGACATCTACGTCTGTCCAACCTCCTTTGATTTTCTGAAGATACTCGTCGAGACCAACATAGTCTGCTCCTGCTTCCTTTGCAGCAGCCTCAGCATCGGGATTGCAGAGCACAAGCACTCTGACCTCCTTACCGGTTCCGTGAGGCAGCGATACTACGCCACGCACCATCTGGTCTGCCTTGCGAGGGTCTACGCCAAGACGCACGTCGATATCAAATGAAGCGTCAAATTTCTCGAAAGAAATTTCCTTTACCTTATCGGCTGCTTCTGCCAAAGTATATGCTTTCCCAGCTTCAATCTTCGACAGAGCCAACTTTTGATTTTTTGTCAGTTTTCCCATTTCGTATTGAAGTTTTAGTTAAGTTCAGGGAATGCTCCTTTGACGGTGATACCCATGCTTCTAGCTGTTCCGGCAACCATTCGCATCGCCGAGTCCAAAGTGAAACAGTTCAAATCCGGCATCTTGTCTTCTGCAATTGTCTTCACCTGATCCCATGTGATTTCAGCCACTTTCTTACGGTTCGGCTGAGCTGAGCCGCTCTTGATCTTTGTCACTTCCTTGAGCTGAACTGCTACAGGAGGAGTCTTCACTACGAAGTCGAAGCTCTTGTCCGTATAGTAGGTGATCACCACAGGAAGTACCTTGCCGGCCTTATCTTGGGTACGGGCATTAAACTGCTTGCAGAATTCCATGATGTTGATACCCTTCGAACCGAGAGCCGGTCCTACCGGAGGCGACGGGTTTGCCGC
>JAIDUH010000005.1 GCA_029060285.1 Muribaculaceae bacterium
AATGGCAACTCATGAAAATCGGAATTTCGCCCTTTATGGTAATGAGTCAGTACTGACTCAAGCAAACATACCAATCCCTTACCCATAAAGTATGGGACATGATTGTAAGGCTCCTTCAGATCATCCTGAAGTACGGTTACATCACTCCAACAAGTCAACTCATTGAAGATTTCAACAGCCTGACCTCTCTGCCCACCTGCAGGGTAGGGTTAGTTACTTTTCGTTTGACATAAGCCAAGTAGAAGCATGTTAAGAATATTAAGAAGTTGCAAATTGGTTAAGAGAGGAAAGGAGTGTCTCTATGCGTCCTCGTATGGCGTTACGGTCAGGCATTGAGACGTAGCTCATCACGTGAAGAGCATCGTCTTTTGGTGCAAACCACCAGTAATCTCCCTCTCGCTTTTCTCCAGGTTGTAGCGCCAACTGCTCAATCAGTCGCTCATGCAGCGTCTCATCCTGCGACTCGCAGACGATATAGAAACGAATATCACCCCGACCGTCAGCCGCTTTACGATTTATGTTTACCCCGACCCAAGACTTCAGGCGTTGATACTCCTCCTCAAGCCAAATGCAGAGATGGTATTTCCTGTGTTCCGACCATTGGCCTTTATCAGCACCTTTGATTCTCCCTTCCTCCGCCTCCTTAATAAGCCACTTGCCACACTCGTATGCTTCTTTACCTATCTTAAATGAGATATCCTCGAGCATGCGCTTCTCATCCTCTGTGATCTCCACACCATTGAGCACCTGAAGCATCAGGTCTTTCAAGCTTAGGTTACGTTTGGAATTATCAGTGACAAGTTGACAAAGCATCCCTAAAAAAACAGAATATTCCGTTTGCTCTATATAATATCGCTTATTACCATCTTTTGAGCAAATTATGTCTATTTGAAATATTTCTTGAAGGTCATCTCTAAGTCGATAGAAAGTACGTTTATTAATCTTCTTTTCTCCTTTATCATTAAAGGTTGAGACTGCCCATTTTCTGTCAAGTTCTTCACGAGTTAAGCCCATTGGCGATGATTCGATAAGTTCACTCAACATCCATAGGGCACGTTTCATTTGAGTAATTGCCATTGTTTTCAAAGTCTAAAAATTAAAATGCAAAATTAATAAAAATATAATCCAGTTTGCAAAGATAGCGCGTCGGAGTGCCAAAATTTGTCACCGGGGAATAAATTTTCAAAATTTTTAAAACGCATATCCGAATTTTGATTTCTGTTGTTATATCATAGCGCTTTAGTTTTTCAAATCATTAATTCAGCCATATTATTTATTATGAAAATTCTTCATCTTTCTGACACCCATGGTTGTCATCATCGTTTGTGTAATCTTCCCGAAGCTGATGTTTTGGTTCATTCAGGTGATTTTACTATGACTGGTTCCGAATCGGAAGCACTTGATTTCTTAAACTGGCTCTGTGACTTGCCATATAAACATAAGATTTTTATTTGTGGGAATCATGATGACTGTCTATATGATGCAAATATCGATGGACTTGACAATAACGTGCATTATCTTCGTAATTCAGGTGTGGAAATAGACGGCATGCGGTTTTATGGAATTCCGATGTTTATGAATGATTGCATTACTCCCCGACAAAATTATAACTATGCCAATATTCCAGCCGATACAGATATTCTCATAACCCATTCACCCGCATACGGAATACTTGATTTTGATGATAATACATATTATGGATCGAAAACTTTACTGGAAAGAATCACGACAATAAAGCCCAAATATCATTTGTTTGGCCATATACATAGTAAGCATGGGATTCTGGAGAAAGATGGCACTATCTTTTCAAATGGAGCCATAATGAATTCAGATTATACTAATCTCAATATACCAAACTTGATCAAGATACAATAAACATTTAAAATTTTTCAAAAAATTACTTTTTTCACGAAGGTGTATCGCCAAATGATACACCCTCTGTCTAATTTTGTACTCGTCAACGAGAAACTCAATCTTAATATAATCGATATGAGCAAGAAATCAATACAATACCTGAAACAGGCAGCCGGCAAATTGCGTGATGGCAAACTGAAACGATTAGGCATCAAAGAGCTTTCAGAAGCTCTTGAAGGACTCATGGCGACCCTTGGCCTCGAATCAAAAGAAGAGGCAATCATGTTCTCGGCACTCTTTGACATGAGTTGCGGAGGCCGCTGCTCCGACCTCGACGATGTCGCAACATACTTCGGAGCTGCCCAGCTTGATGTGATGGAGTATGTACCTGCTCTCAAAAGCCTGATACAAAAAGGGTTTGTCTCCCAGACAAACCTAAGCGAGTGCCGTATTGTTCGTCAGAACTTTATGGTGACCAACTATGTAATCGGATGCATCATCGAAAACAAGAGACCGGAATGTCGCAAAAGCCAGATACTTGATAAGGAATTCGACCGCTATGACTTCTGCAAATTAGTGGATTCTCAAATCCAAGATAACGACGTGACAACAGAATCCATGCTACAATTTGTCGATACTATCGAGAATGAGAACTCCTCGATGCCATTGGTGAAAGAGCTTAAGGGAATAATCGACTCACTACCTGACCGGGCACTATACTATGAAATATGCCATGACTTCGTCAGCAATGAGCACAACAGACGCTCACATATAGAGGCCACCCTTAAGGATATGTATGAAGCCTACGGAGTAAGATTCAAGGTAAAGAAATCTATAATCGAGGGCACAAATCCTTTGATAAAAAAGAATCTTGCAGAAGTAGTAGGTAATAAGGAGGAAATTGCTCTTACTGCCAAGGGGCAGAAACTTTTCCTTCAGGAAGACTTCGGCGCGTTCGGTCCGCAGTATTATGGATTGAATCTTTATTCTTTTGCTCAGAAAATTAAAGAGTATGTCCACAGCAGCGAGCATGACGTCGACAATGCAATGGCAATGTCGCGCTTATCCGAGAAGATAAATCTTTTTGAGGATGCCAATATGGGAAGCATTCCTGTGTTAACCCATATACGTGATGTTATCCCCGAGGCAGACTTACGCGCCCTCTTCTACACCGGTTGCGACGCTTGCGCGAATGCCGAACCTCTAAGTCTTGCGAGAGAACTGGGTGAGCTTTATCCCATCAAAGAGCGAAATAAAGCAATCAAGGGGTTCAAGGAGGAATCTCACAAACTCCAGCGCCTGGATCTTATGGAGATGATGACCAACTCATCTTTATTTGGCGAATACACTTCACTCCAACTTACTGACAAGGGTAAAGAACTTTATTTTGGGGATGACGCGTCGCTCTATATCGAAAAGCCTGACACCAAGACCCTCATCAAAGCTTCCGACATCAAAGAGAAGCAACTCTTTTTCGCTCCTGCTGAAGCTGAATATCTTAATATGGTAGGCGATTCGCTCAAAGAGGAAAACTATTCCGTGCTTGCAAAGCGGCTCGAAGCCAAGGGGCTGCCGAAAGGTATAGCAGTGCTTCTCTACGGAGCTCCCGGCACCGGCAAAACCGAATCTGTAATGCAATGGGCACGTTCAACGGGGCGCGATATCATACATGTTGATATTTCGGCTTCCAAAAGTATGTGGTATGGTGAAAGCGAGAAGATCATCAAAGAGATTTTCACTCGCTACAAACGACAGTGCAAGCGTACTGCCCTGAAACCTATCCTTCTATTCAATGAGGCGGACGCAATCTTTTCCTCCCGCAAGACCGGTAACAACAGCAGCATTGACCAGACCGAGAATGCCATACAAAATATAATTTTGGAGGAAATGGAGCAGTTAGACGGCATCTTGATTGCCACCACCAACCTTGCGGAAAACCTCGACAAAGCCTTTGAACGCCGTTTCCTATTCAAAATCCGTCTCGATAAACCATCTATCGAGGCTAAGAAGAACATCTGGGTCAGCAAACTTCCATCACTTAACGAAAGTGAAGCCTTCTCGTTGGCAGGACACTATGATTTCAGCGGCGGTGAAATCGATAATATCGTAAGGAAAGCCCTGATGTCGGAGATTTTAGAAGGGAAGCAACCATCGTTTGCTGAGCTTGAAAAGCTATGCGCAGAGGAAAAACTCAGGAGCAAAGCGAGCCGAGTAAAAATCGGATTCTAAACTGATTAGTATTCGCTTGGGGGTTGGCGTTGGGGGCAGCCGCGGATGAGGCATTTACGGGCTTCGGCTTCAGCAAGTCGGAGCTCGGCTTCATGGCGCTGATGGATTTCGCCAATGCGGAGGGTCTGCTCTTTGCGTAGCTCGGCATAGATGGCGTCGATTTTGGCATCGCGCTCCGCCAGTCGTTTCTCAAGCCAATCAATCTGGGATCGGGTCACTTGGTTTTCTGTGGCTTTCACATCGGCTTCATCCCTACGCCGATCAATTTTTCTGGTTTGCCACCATTTTCCGACTTCCACGAGGCCTTGTATGCCACCGACAGTGCCTACGAGTGTAATGATATCTGCTATATTCATATGTCAATATTTTTTCCCACAAAATTAATATCGAGACCAGCAGGGAAAACCTTATCCTAATAAATTGTTACTCATCTGAAGCCAAAAGAGTCAGCACGCAGAACGTGCTGACTCTTTTAGGTATACAGTGTGGGATTATTTGAAGAACGGGGACATCGTCGATCACGAGGAAATCGAGCGGATTTTTCTTCATGAAGAAGGAGCGATGCGAGCATCGTGACTGATGAAGGAAGGAAAATACGCCGAATTGAAAATCGATAAGCATTGTGTAGTTTTAATTATTTTTTATTATCTTTGCATTCCATATAGGGATAATCGCAGACAACAGACCTATCAAAGTTAATTAAATTTATTATACTTTAATAACGGACTTTTTGTAGCTATATAGGGATTGGTCGCCTGTCCGCCTACTTGAAAGTTCTTTACTATCAGATATACATGTCGTTAAATGTCATAGATCTTTTTTGTGGATGTGGGGGGCTTTCTCTTGGTTTTGAGAAGGCAGGTTACCACACGGTCCTTGGAATAGACGCATGGCAAGATGCCCTCGATACATACCAATTCAACAGAACGAATGCGACAGTAATGTGTGCAGACCTCACCATGTTACATCCTCAAGACGTTATCCCTAAGATAGGAGATGTAAAAATTGATGTAATCATCGGAGGACCTCCGTGTCAAGGATTCTCAGTTGCAGGCAAACGCATTATTGATGATTACCGAAATACCTTATATAAAAACTTTGTGGAATTTGTGAAATTTTTCAAGCCCAAAGCATTTGTAATGGAAAATGTCCCGAATATTCTTTCTATGGGAGGAGGCATTATTAAGGATGAAATCATAAAAGACTTTACTTTACTTGGATACACTATAGAATACAAGGTTCTTACAGCCTCCGACTATGGTGTACCTCAAAATCGTCGGCGCGCTTTTTTTGTTGGACTTCTTGATGGAAAGAATTTCATATTCCCCAATGCATGCACAGCAGCAAAAGTCACATCCTTCGAAGCACTATCAGATTTGACAAAAGACAGTATTGAGGATGGGGGAAAATATCCTACTGAACCACAATCAGTATATCAAGAATTAATGCGAAAAAATTCTTCCCAAGTATATAATCACGAAATTACGTCTCACAATCAACAAACGCAAGACATCATAGCAATGGTGCCAGATGGCGGAAATTATAAAGATTTACCCTTAAATCTTCAACAAACGCGAAAAGTACATATTGCATGGACTCGCCTTAATAGTAAGCGTCCAAGTTTTACAATTGATTGTGGACATCGCCATCATTTCCATTACAAATGGAATAGAGTTCCGACCGTCAGGGAGTGCGCGAGAATCCAATCTTTTCCAGATGAATTTATATTCTGCAAAAGCAAAACGAGTCAATACAAACAAGTAGGGAATGCAGTTCCGCCCCTTATGGCATATGCATTGGCTAAACAACTGAAACAGTATATATGAAAAAGTATTATCGAATTCCAGATGAATTTTATCATCGGATACATTTTGTCAGACCCCGTTTCAAAAGTAACATTGAAAACGTGCTGCTTTACATGGCCAATGAATGTTGTAAAATTGATGCAACCAATTGTAACGAATATAATGAAGCTTACACTAAAGCCATCCGTATGTTTCCGGGAAATCTTTCAGTAAAAGATAAGACCATATCAAATTGGCGTACTGAGATTCCAGCTTTATTTGCTTTTTATGAAGAGGATAAAAAACACAATATCACTCATACGTCAAGAATGGCGGAATTCTTGAATGAACAACAGGACTTAACACAATTTTTTAAGTTCTTTCTGTATACTTTTCAATTCCCAGGTGGACATTTAAAGGCAAAGGATAACAGTGAGCTAATAAAACTGGGTATTCGTTTTAAGCCTGCTAAAACAATCATTCAAGTTCTTTTGGAAGGAAATTCAATCCTTTCTGGAAAAGGTTGTGGGAAAGAGATGTCAATATCAGCTGAAGAAGCCACATACTGTATTTTCAACGATACTCGTGTCACAACAGGTCAACGTAAACCTCGAGAAATAGCAGAGTTTATCCTTGAGAATCGAAAGAATAAAATTAAGTATTACAATCCTAAAGATCCTCATACATTTGATAGCAAAGGTAATCCTCGTACGAAGGGTGATGTCACCCGATATGCAGGGGATATATTGGATTACATGGAGATTGCTTCTCTCGTAAAAAAGCATAATGGTTACTTTTATCTTGCACCCGATGAAAGTATAGCTATTAAAAGATTTGCATCAGATACAACTTTCTTTAATGGGTACGAAAATTTATATGGTGAATCAAGACCAATGTTGAAACAAATTGACGATGTTGAGATAGATTGGTTCAAATACGTAAATAAATGTATAGACCCTTCATTATTTAAAACTGATATTAGTAAATTTTTAAATAAGAAACAAGAATTAATCTTTATTGTCGAAGACCGAATAAAAGAAGTAATCAATTCAGAAAATACTACAACGAAAGATGTTGGGAATATCGGAGAATCTCTAATTTATGGCCATGAAGTGGCTCGATTAAGAATGGATGGCTATCCAGATTTAGCAAAACTTGTTCAAATAGTCGATAGTCCAAGTTATCATCCAGGTTTTGATATCGACAGCTTTGAAGGAGACAAGAAACATCTACATCGTTACATTGAAGTTAAGACTACCATAAGTAAGAAGAAAATTGAAATGTATAATTTCCACATGTCTTCCAACGAATGGAGTGTTGCAGAAACTCATCGTGAACACTATTGTGTATACCGGTTAATGCTAAGCACTAGTGATAAAGTATTATATATTTTACGCAACCCTGTTTTGTTGTATAAGACTGACAAAATTTCTGCTATTCCACGCAATGGCATGGAAATATCTTTTAATGCATCCGATTTTGAAAAAACTGAATTACTAACGTACGATCTATGAAAGTTATTTCCTTATTTTGTGGCTGCGGTGGAATGGACTTAGGTCTATTAGGAGGTTTTGATTATTTAAATCAGAATTTTCCATCATTAGATTATGAAATAGTTATGGCTATTGACAATGACCCATTCTGCACAAAAATATACAACCAAAACTTTGTGCATAAATGTGAGGTTATGGATGTGAGGGATTTAGAGATATCTAAATTGCCGGATATCGACATGCTCATTGGAGGATTTCCTTGCCAATCATTCTCAATATCAGCCCAAAATCCCCCCAGGCTCGGATACAAAGACGAGAGAGGTATGTTATTTTTTGAGATGGTAAAAATTCTTAAGAATAAGAAGCCTCGATTTTTTGTAGCAGAAAATGTAAAAGGATTATTATCTGCAAATAAAGGGAAAGCCTTTCCAATGATTTTGAAGGAATTTGAGAATGCAGGATATTATATAAAATTCAAGCTATTAAATGCATCAGAATTTGGTATTCCTCAAAAAAGAGAAAGGGTTATAATTATTGGCTTTAGAGATGAAACAGACTACGACCTTTTCTCATTTCCAAAACCCACTACTCTATTTAATAAGGTTCCACTTAAGTTAGCGGTGAACGAGTCGGATAACTATAATGAAAAACTTTATTTCAGTCAAAAGGCAGTTGATGGCATGATGCGAGTAAGAGATAAAATGAACAAAGGACGCGCTCAATCTCTTGACGAACCTTGCAATACAATAAGTTCACATTTAGCAAAGGTCAGTTTAAACTCAACTGATCCGGTCCTTTATCTCAATGGCCGCTATCGTCGTTTCTCTAGTAAGGAATGTGCCAAAATCCAATCTTTTCCAGAAGATTTTCTTTGGGACTCTGTTTCTGAAGCTAAACAACTAAAGGCAATTGGAAACGCTGTGCCACCTGTCCTAATGTGGCATATAGCTAATGCTATTGAGACGACGGCAAACAGGTCAATAAAACAAGAAAAGCGACATAATAAATCAAATACTTATACATATCCTAATGATGAATGGGTTCAATTGTCTTTGTTTGAACCGGACACTCTATATTTATCGAAAGAAGAGAATGAACATACACTGATTGGCTCTTGTAGAAAAGGGATTATAGACTGGATAAAACAATCTTCTAAGTATTGCTACCCTATTACAGAAGATGATATTTTGGCATTTCCTGATTTATTGAAAGTTAAAAGACTTTTCATACATCATAGAAGGAATTTAATTGGATATTATCAGGTAACAGCTACTGATATTGTAGTCAAAGCTGAATTAAGGGCATACGGATATCCTACAAGTAGCTCCCGACATAAAGCAGATACAAAATATATTTTGTTCTCGATGATTCCAACGGAAAAAAGCAATGATTTAGATTTTACGAAATTTTATCCAATAATAGGGAAAGGAATTCAGAATTTATAAAAATGTCTTTGTCCACTAAAGTAGACTGAGAATAGATAAACTAATAATAACCAATAAGAATGGACATTAGAAGTATTTGTGGGTCAGTTTTGGCATTTATTGTAGGCATAGCTCGCATTGCTGGAGGAGTAATCAGCATTAGTTCATCAACTTCTGCCACTGAAACTTGGGTTGGGGTCGTGCTTATTGCTGTAGGGCTATTTATATGTCTGAGTATGACGATGCTTTTGATCAAGCGATCGATGTCTTGGTTTATGATGCTGGCTCTATCTGTAATCTTATTCTGGTTAGATGGTCTTGTGAACGGATTCCTTCTATACGGACATCCTCAAATGTCAGGACAGATCATCAATATCTGCTGCGTAATGGCAATATTGATGCTTTCCCGCCCTATTGTTAGGAATATGAATAATTAATGAGGGTTTTATCCACTTTATGATTGAATCCTAAAATATACAGGTAAAATATGAAATTCACGAAGATGCATGGTTGCGGCAATGACTATGTCTATATCGATTGCCGTGAGGGAGTGCCTGAGAATGTCAATGAGTTGGCAATCAAGCTTAGCGATAGGCACAAAGGGATCGGCGGCGACGGCATAATACTCATCTGCTCTTCCGACAAGGCTGATTTCCTGATGCGTATATTCAATGCCGACGGTTCGGAGGGAAAGATGTGCGGCAACGGAATCCGCTGCGTGGCAAAATATGTCTTCGACAAGGGGCTGACCGACAAACATCATCTTGAAATTGACACACTATCCGGTGTCAAAATAATAGATATAGACCCGAAAGCCAAACCCGGCGACTATGAAACCTGGGTGACAGTAGATATGGGGAAACCGGAGACTGAGACTTTAGAAGAAACGATCAAGCTTTCCGATGGTTCGGAACTTACAGGCAGCATCATTTCTATGGGAAATCCACATTTCGTGGTATACTCTGAGGAAACGCCATCAGATGCGATGGTACTTGGACAAGGACCGCTTGCCGAGAGACATGAGAGATTTCCTGATCGGTCAAACATCGAATTTGCTAAAGTTACCGGAAATGATGAAGTCGAGATGAGAGTTTGGGAACGAGGGAGCGGTGAGACCATGGCATGCGGGACGGGGGCTTGCGCCACAGCCGTGGCTGCTATCCTTCGCGGACTGACCGGGACAGACGTGACTGTCCATTTGCGTGGAGGAGATTTGCGTATACGGCTTGATGAGAGAGGGCATGTCTTGATGACCGGACCGGCGGTCTCTGTCTTTGAGGGAAAAATCAACGATTAACGATTAATGATCAACGATTAATGATCAACTAACAGAAAAGATATAACATGATATGTCATGATATATCATGATTAATCATGGTACATCATGATGAATTCTAAATTCTCAATTCTCAATTAATTCTTAATTCTCAATTAAATCAGATGATACAGGTAAATGATAATTTTTTGTTGCTGCCGGAGTCTTATCTTTTTTCGGAAGTAGCGAGAAGGGTAAAAGTATTTCAGGAGGAGAATCCTGAGGTGAAGGTGATTCGGATGGGGATTGGAGATGTGACGCGCCCCTTGTGCAAGGCTGCTATCGAAGCTATGCATCGTGCAGTGGAGGATGAAGCCGACACTGCAACTTTCCATGGTTATGGACCGGAACAGGGCTACGCTTTTCTGCGCGATAAGATTGCTGATTTCGACTATCAGAAGCGAGGGATAGCGATCTCTCCTGATGAAATTTTCATCGGTGACGGAGCGAAGAGCGACCTCGGCAACTTCTTTGACATATTGGCGCAAGACAGCACTGTGGCAGTGACAGATCCGGTATATCCGGTGTATGTAGACACCAACGTAATGGGAGGCCGCGGAGGCAAACGGCATGGCGAGCATCACGAAGGAATAATATATATTCCATTAAATAAAGCAAATAAATATGTCCCTCAATTGCCGGAACAAAGACCGGACGTGATATATCTTTGCAGTCCCAACAATCCTACGGGAACAGCGATGACTCGCGAGGAGCTAAAAAAATGGGTAGATTACGCACGGAAAGAAAATTCCCTTATTCTTTTTGACTCTGCCTATGAGGCTTATATACATAGCGAGGATGTGCCACATAGCATATATGAGATAGAAGGCGCGAAGGAAGTGGCTGTTGAATTCCGTAGTTTCTCCAAGACAGCCGGTTTCACCGGTGTGCGTTGTGGCTATACAGTAGTGCCATTTGCTCTAATGGGACACGATTCGGAAGGAAATGAAGTTAGCCTAAATCGACTTTGGAACCGCCGTCAATGCACCAAATTCAATGGCGCTTCCTACATCTCACAGCGCGCTGCGGAAGCTGTCTACACACAGGAAGGAAGATCGCAAATTGAGGAAACGATTGAATATTATATGGAGAATGCACGAATAATGCGCACGTCGCTGACTGCAGCCAGCTATGACGTGGTCGGAGGTGTTGATTCCCCATATATATGGCTAAAGACTCCAAAAGGAATGACGTCATGGGAATTTTTCGATCATCTTCTAAAGGATCATGGTATAGTCGGAACGCCCGGATCAGGTTTCGGAGCAGAAGGAGAAGGCTATCTTCGGCTTACAGCATTCAATACCCATGAGGCGACAAGAGAAGCGATGCTCCGAATGCATAATTCATAATGCATAATTCATAATTGGCTACGCAATTCGGGATTGAACCGAAAGTGTATCGAAGGCGTTTATTGAATAGGGTTCTCAAAGACTTTAAAGACCTTAAGGACCTTAAAGACCTTAAAGACCTTAAAGACCTTAACGCCCCTAAACTCCTTAAACTTATTTTAATTAAAACACAAAATATTATGGAAAACAATTTGAATATGGCAACAGCCCAGGCCGCGGCACAGGTATCAAAGACAGCGGCGGAAATTTCATCAGAATCTGCAAAGATTGCAGCAGAATCCGGTTTTGCAGCAGCCAAAGATATGGCAGCTAACAAATTGGCTCAGGCCAAAGAAGCAACAGCAGACGCTATAGCCGATGCTAAAGCTGCCGCTGCAGATAAGTTTGACGACGCCAAGGAGGCTGCACAAGCAGCCGCAGCTCAGGCACAAGATAAGGCTGCCGATCTGAAGGAAAACCTTCAGGACAACTTTGCTGATGCAAAGGACGCTCTCAGCGACAAGGTGGACCAAGCAAAGGATGCTATCAGCGGTTTCGCGGCCAAGGCTTTCGACAAGTTCTCAGGATTAGCTGCCAAAGCTTCAGAAGCAGCCGCCCAAAAGGCAAAAGACCTCACTGAGTAAGGATTAATGATCGATTATCGAAAGCATCGACTTATGAAAAAAGAGGACTCATTCGGTGGATGAGTCCTCTTTTTTTTCGTCAAAACTTGCATATTTTATCCGAGATAATTGCTAATGCGCGGAGTTTTGATTAACTTTGCAAAAACTATTAAAAATTTGAGAGACTTTAAAGTCTTTATGACCTTAAAGACATCAAAATCTTTATAACATTTGACAACTATGAACAAGATAGCAAGATACTTCGCAGCGGCTCTCTCTGTAGCTGCTATAGCTCTCGCCGGAGGATGCGGCGAAAAGGGATTCAAGATTGAAGGTCAGCTCGCTGATAGCGAAAACGACAAAGTTCTCCTTGAAAAGGCGGACTATTCAGGCTATTGGACCATCGTGGACTCCACCCGTACTGACAAAAAAGGGAATTTCAAATTTTCTCATCCTCAGCAAAGCGGGCCGGAGATATTCCGACTGACACTCGACGACAAGTATATCTATCTTCCCGTCGACTCAACAGAGACTTTGACAGTGGCAAGCTCAAAAGGTCAGTTCGGACATGACTTCACCGTATCCGGAACGGAGCAAGCTGCCCGTATGGCTCTGTTTGAGAAAGATCTCATCGCATTCGTGCCTTATATTGGCAATGCAGATTCGCTCAAAAATTTCAAGAAGAAAATATACAATGAATATATGCACGACAGCAAAGGCAACGTCATGTCGTATTATATTCTGACAAAGACCATTGGCAACCAGCCTCTTTTCGATCCCACTACAGATGACTTCCGCTATATAGTGGCAGTTGCCAACAACTATGACCACTACCGCCCGGATGACGCACACACACCATTCCTTCTCAACCTTGCAAGGGCTGCACAGCGTCATCACAACGACCAGAACGGAATACGCACCGTAATCAACGCTGAGGAAATCACCATGTTTGACATTGCCCTAAATGACGAAAACGGAAAAGAGAAGAAATTGTCTGACTTGGTTGGCAAAGGGAAACCTGTAGTGGTGGCCTTCACGCTCATGCGCGATGGAGCAACTCCGGAGATCAACCGCCAGCTCGCCGAGCTATATAAGGCTGGAAGAATTGACATCTACAACGTCAGCCCTGACCGTGACCAGTATGGATGGCAGGAATCCGCTAAAAACCTTCCCTGGACAACAGTCTTAGATCCATCCGCCGGACAAGACAAGGCGTTCCGCCAATATAACGTAGGCGAACTTCCTACATTCTTCATCTACAACTCCAATGGAGAACTTACGGATCGCTGTGCCAACGTAAAAGAAATCAGGGAAAAACTCTGAATAATTTGACTTCATAATTTAGAATAGTTTTTTATGATGGATTGGAAGGATGCATTAGCTTCACTGAGCGGGCTTCCTGAAGGAGAGGAATCACCGGCTTCATTGAATGACGAGCAGACGAGCGAAAAATCTAATACCCAAAAATCAGCCCTCCACGTGCTTATAGAGAAAAAAGGACGTGGAGGAAAGACCGCGACCATCATCGAAGGTTTCGAAATTTCAGATGAAGAGATCGACGAAATTGCCCGCACACTCCGTAAGAAACTCGGCACAGGAGGGAGCGCCCGCGGCGGCGAAATACTCATACAAGGAGACCGGAAAAATGACACTGTCCGGCTCCTGAAGGAGATGGGCTTCAAGGTTAAGGGGTAAAGGTTGAATCGTTCATTTTTAAATTACAACGACGTGCTACAACTTCAGAGAGCATCCGCAGGTTCGGGAAAAACATATACACTGGCAAAGAAGTTCATCGAGTATTATATCTCCTATTCCACTGAATCCGGAGAACGGCGTCTCAGACCGATCCGCTCTCTTAGGGACTCCTTGCAGCATATCCTTGCCATCACCTTCACCAACAAGGCGACCAACGAGATGAAACTTCGAATAGTAGAGAAACTCAACGCCTTGGCTTGCTGGACATCTGACATCCCCTGCTCAAAAGTAGACTATCTCGAGGATTTCACGAAGCAATTCAAATGCAGCCCACAAGAATTGGCATCGCACTGCAAATATGCCCTGAAAGTGCTGCTGACTGACTACGGTGACTTCAAGGTCTCCACAATAGACTCCTTTTTCCAGACAGTGTTGCGCACATTTGCTTATGAAGCCGACCTCGACGACACATATCAGCTGGAACTCGACTCCAACTACGTGACCCAAATGGGGCTTGACACGACACTTGACGAAATTGACACAGAAGAAAAGACAACCCAAGGGACATCTTGGATAGAAAGCATGATGGAGGCAAAAGCTGCCTCCGGCAAAGGATGGAACATCTTTCAGAAAAACCAAAGCAAATATAGCGTATATGGAGAAATCCTGAATGCCAGCAGAAACCTAGCTAAAGAAGACTTCAAGGAAATAAGAGAAAGCCTTGACAAATACTTTAAAGAGCATCCTGATTTTTATTCCACCTTCACTCGACTCTGTGAATTCTACGACCAACCGGTGCGTGACGCATTCTCCAAGATGAGGGAGGCAGCCAGAGCTGTCAGGGATGCTTTCAGCAATGCCGGACTTGACATGAATGCCACGGCAGGATTCCGCCTTGCATCAAGGGTGAAAAACATGGCTGAGTCTTGGAACTGGGACACCCCTACAGATAAAAACGCCACCTTCAAGATTCCCCAATTTACCCGCAAGGGAACGTCTACAAGAGTGTTTGACCCGGACCCGAAAAAGAACAATCCTTATCTCGGCACTCCGGTAGAAGACCAAATCGAGGCTCTTGCAATAAAAATGTATGAATACTTCGACGCATGGCGCACCGAAGCATCTTCTCCAAAAATCAGAAGATGGAGGATCTATCGTTCCACCTTGCCTTATGTCGGTCTACTACAAAGCGTAAGGACCAATTCAAGACTCTTCTTGACGGATAGCAATACAGTGGAGCTCGGTGAGACTAATTCCATCTTAAACCGCATCATCGGTGATGATGACACTCCATTTGTCTACGAACGGCTTGGAAGCCGCCTGGAGCACTTCCTTATCGACGAATTTCAGGATACGAGCACCCTGCAATGGCGCAATATGCGTCCTCTCATTCGTGAGAGCGAGGCGAAAGGTCACGACAATCTAATCATTGGCGACCCAAAACAGAGCATCTACCGTTTCCGCAATGCAGATCCAAGTCTTATCACGTCGAAAGTGCAAGAAGAATTTGCGGCAACCTGCCGCGAATGTGGCAACACGCCAAAAGAAAACACCAATTGGCGCAGCAGCCTCAGGATTGTGAAATTCAACAATCTCTTCTTCAGGTTCTTTTCCAAAGAGCTAAAAGAGCAGATGGAGAAGCTATATGCAAATACAGTGCAACCTGCCTCTCATACAGAAAACAAAGGGTTTGTCAAAATCCAGCTTTTTGAGAATGAAACTGACGATGACAACATACCCGCTCACTTCGATGAAATTCCTGAATTAATCTCCGACATGCTCAGTCGGGGCTACCTGATGAGCGAAATAGCCATCCTCGTAGACACACATCAGCAGGGGACCCAGGTCATCGAAAATATCATGCGCTACAACCAAAGAGACGACATCCAACAGAAAATCAACTTCATCAGTGCCGACTCCCTTGAAGCAGGAGAGTCGCCGGCTGTAGTGACTGTCATTTCCATACTCGAATCGATCAACAACGGCACCCAGGCCAAATTATATCCCAAAGAGGAAAGGAAAGAAAAGGGTGCCGGAGAATGGAGCAAACTGAGGGCTGACTTCAGTTTCTTTGCAATGCAGCATCCGGATGCACCGCTGTCAGAACTTCTCACAAGATTCCTGAACGGAGAATACAATCCGGATTCCATCCGCGACATGCTCGCGAAGATGAGCACCACGGTGCTTCCGGCATTGGTGGAAAATATTATCCATAATTTCATTCCCCCTCATGCCCGCAAGTCGGAAGCTGCTTTTCTGGCTGCCCTTCAGGATATGGTCCTTGAATTCTGCGAAGGTCACACTTCCGACATTGCTTCCTTTCTGCAATGGTGGGATAAAAAAGGGCGCACCAAATCCATAGCCTCTCCCGAAGATGCTGATGCCGTCAATATCATGACTGTACACAAGTCGAAAGGACTTGAATTCAGATGTGTCATTGTCCCGTATTCCAAACAGACTACAAAACCTACATTCAACCTGCAGAAAGAATGGCTTTGGGTAGAGCCCGACCTTTCGGATGCGGAAGGAATACCTCAGATACCTTGGATACCGGTATGGAGTGACTCAAAGCTTGAAGGGACCAAACATGAAAACGACTACAAAAAATATCTGGACAATTACAAGACGGATAAAGTAAATATGGCATATGTGGCATATACACGTGCTGTAGATGAACTGTATATATACTCGCCATGCAAGCTCAAGGAGGATGGGGCCACACCTAATTCCCATCAAATCGGATCATTCCTGTGGAGATGTGGAGCTGAGGCTGACGACATAATTGCTGATATAAAAGAATCATATCCCGAAGCGTCAGATTTCATTCCAAATCCTGAAGAGATATTTGTTGACTTCGAAAACCGGTCATGGAGTTTTGGAGAAAAGCTGACTAATGAAGAAATCATCAAAGGAAGGAAAAAGAAAGAAGGATCGTCTGTGAATACAATTATATCAGACTATAGGTGCGGAAAGAAAATTCCTGCCCTGATATACCATGATCCTACAAGTCCGGACTCTGACAAACTTCCTGACGAAGCAGACAAAGAAGCAGGAGAAGAAGCTGATTCAGAAGAAATGCGTCGATATGGAGAATTGATGCACAGCATAATGGAAAATATCCGTATTGCTTCCGACCTTCCGCATGCCTTGCTGAAAGCCAAGACCGCCGGACTCATCAGCCAGACAGAGATGGAACGCATGAATGTCCAACTTTCAAAAAGCCTGCAGAACGTCAGCCATTATGGATGGTTTGCCCCCGGTGGCCGCATCATCAACGAAAGAGGCATTTTAGTCGATGGAAAAGTGCAACGTCCTGACAGGATAGTGGTTAGGCCGGATGGGACTGCAGTAATCGTTGACTATAAATTTGGCGACCACCGTGACGATGAAGCTTACATCAGCCAAGTGGAACGCTACGTATCTGCACTGATCAAGACAGGGTTGACAAAAAAATGCGAGGCCTACGTTTGGTATGTAAGCCTCGGGGAAGTCGTACGTTGTACGTTATAGTTTTTACGTTGTACGCCTCGAACAGCGCATGCCATAGGCAATAATCACCACGAAGCAAATCAATGGCAATACAAACGACAGATTGACTGCCGGGAATCCACCTATGACTCCGCAATCTATTATTCTGGCTTGAAGCGGAGGTAGGATCGAACCTCCGAGAATAGCCATAATCAGTCCTGCTGCTCCAAACTTGGCATCATCTCCCATGCCGTCAAGAGCTATACCATAAATGGTAGGGAACATCAGCGACATACATGCCGACACTCCGACAAGGCAATACAGTCCGAACCTGTCTTGGAATAAGATAACCCCTACTGTGAGAATCGCGGCTGCGAACGCAAGCCCTGCCAGTAGTTTTCCGGCATTTATATAGCGTAGAAGATAAGTGCAGACAAACCTGCTTCCGCAGAAGATAGCCATCGCAATGATGTTGAATTTCTGAGAGAGGACCTCTGCAGCTTTCTCTCCCATACCCTCCATCATAAATACCCGTGTGCCATACTGAATTATAAATGTCCAGCACATGATCTGCGCCCCTACATAGAAGAACTGTGCAATCACTCCTTCTCGATAGCGCGGCAAAGAGAATATTCGCTTCAAAGTGCCGAAGAAATTGATGGAATGCGATTGATCTCCATTTTTCGGCATCTTGGACACTGCAATCACCACAAACATCAGCACCACTACAATGCCTATAAATACATAGGGAGTTATGAGCGTCAGGAGGTCAGCATCTCGCACTGCCTCAAACTCCGCATCGCTAAGCTGGGCACGCTGTTCAGTCTCAAGAGGATTGAGACGGGCCTGGATAAAGTTCATGGCCACCCACATACCCAACAACGAACCTACGGGATTGAACGACTGCGCCATATTCAGACGACGGGTTGCTGTCTCTTCCGGACCCATTGACAGAATATAAGGATTGCAGCTTGTCTCAAGGAATGAAAGTCCACAAGTGAGGATGAAATATGCAATCAAGAACGGATAGTAGCTTCCGGTCAGCATTGCCGGATAGAACAGGAATGCGCCGCAAGCATAAAGCCCAAGGCCAAGAAGGACACCGGCTTTGTAGGAAAAGCGACGTATGAAGATAGCCGCGGGAAAAGCCATGGCAAAGTATCCTCCGTAGAATGCAACCTGCACCAATGTGCCGTCGGTCACGCTCATACGGAATATCTTGGAGAAAGCCTTCACCATAGGATTGGTGATATCATTGGCAAAACCCCACAGAGCGAAGCAACTCGTAATGAGAATAAACGGCACAAGATAGCTTATGCCATTCATGCTTAGGAGGGAATGTGTTTGATTATTATCTTTCATGATATTGACTTAAAGTTGATTAAGAAGTTGTTTAGACTTCTAAGATTAAAGATTAAAGATTAAAGATTAAAAAGTTCAGGCTTGAAAAATTTAATCTTTAATCTTTATTCTTTATTTATAGAGAGGTCCATAAGCTGCGCATGCACGGTAGTCTGCGCCTTCTTTGTTCATGCCGAAAGCATTCCATGAAGCGGGACGGAATATCTTTTCTTCCTCTACATTGTGCATGCAGACCGGAATGCGGAGTATGGATGCAAGCGTGATCAGATCCTGTCCGATATGTCCATAGGAAATTGCCCCATGGTTTGCACCCCAATTGTTCATGACTGAATATACATCCTTGAAAGCATCCCTGTCAGGACATAGACGAGGCACAAACCAAGTAGTAGGCCAAGTCGGGTCGGTACGCATATCAAGGACCTTATTGATTTCAGGATCTACATCCGCTGTCCAGCCCTCTGCAATCTGAAGCACCGGACCAAGGCCCTTCACAAGATTCAGACGCATCATAGTGACGGGCATTCCACCCTTGGTAAGGAAGTTGGACGAAAAACCACCTCCACGGAAATAGTCACGGTCTGCGGGATACCACGTAGTGGCGTCCAAGCATTTTTCCACGTCCGATTCTGTCATTTCCCAATGCGGCTTCATCACGGGGACTCCATTTTCGTTTACCGACTGCCCCGTCCCGTCAAGAGTGGTTGCTCCCGAATTTATAAGATGGATCATGCCGCCTGCTGCGCGGCCGGTCAATTCCTTGCCCGTCACGCGATATACGGCTTCCGGACTCCAATAGGTTCGAACATCGCTGAAGAACTGTGCGCGGTTGGTGAGCAGATGTCCGAAGAGCATTGCCACACCGTTGCAAGCATCGTTTTCCGTAGCAAGCACAAAAGCTTCCCGGATACCGTTCCAGTCAAAGGATGTATTGAGAAGCGCTTCTGTGAAGTCTCCATTTGGATAGAAATCTGTCCACTGGCGTTGGCCTTGGAATCCTCCGGCTATAGCATTGTGTCCGAGAGCCTCTTCCTTAAAGCCCATCTCTTTGAGTTTCGGATTTCCCTTGAGCAAATCGCGTACTATAAGGGTCATCTTCACGACAAACTCCCAGTCTGCGTCCTTCTGCTCGCGGGTCTTTTTCTTCTCGGGACGATTCTTGAAATCATCCCCCTCGCGGGATTTGCAGAATTTTTCAGTCCACGACATGGCCTTTTCATACTCATCTTTATCGTAGATACCTTCGCTCATGCGGCGTATGATCTCCGTAGCATCGACTGATTCTGTACGCATACCGAGATACTCTTGAAAGAAATCCGGATTAACGATAGATCCTGCGATTCCCATCGAAACAGAACCAATCGACAGATATGATTTGCCGCGCATCAGAGCTACGGCAAGAGCTGCCCTTGCAAATCTCAGAAGTTTTTCCTGAACGTCTGCCGGAATGGAATTATCGTCAAGATCCTGCACATTGTGGCCATAGATACCAAATGCCGGAAGACCCTTCTGAGCGTGTGCCGCAAGGACTGCAGCAAGATACACGGCTCCGGGACGCTCAGTGCCATTGAAACCCCATACAGCCTTCGGCCAATGCGGATGCATGTCCATAGTCTCGGATCCATAACACCAGCAAGATGTCACTGTGATGGTTGCGCCGACACCTTCGCGCTCGAATTTTTCAGCACATGCCGCCGTCTCCGGGAATCGCCCGATCGTACCGTCAGCGATTACGCATTCCACAGGCGTTCCGTCAGGATATTTGAGATTAGTTGAAATAAGGTCTGCCACGGCCTTAGCGAGATTCATGGTCTTGTCTTCAAGACTTTCGCGCACACCACCCTGACGAGCGTCGATAGTGGGACGGATTCCGATTTTTGGGTATTTTGACATTGCGTTGTTTTGTTGTAAGGTGATCGTTAATGAAGTATATGGAAAAATGCCTGCAGCTTTTAGACACTGCAGGCCCTTATGAGAATTCGTCAGTCACGGTTGCCACCGAAAATGCGAAGGATGAAGAGGAAGAGGTTGATGAAGTCAAGATAGAGATTCATCGCGCCCATGGTAGCGAGTTTGTCGGCAAGGGCAGGATCAAGGTTTGCTGCTGCCAATTGCTTCACCTGCTGGGTGTCCCATGCAGTAAGTCCGGTGAATATAAGCACACCAACGATTGAGATGACATAGCTCATGGTGCCGCTTTTCAAGAATATATTCACAAGCATTGCTATGATGAGTCCGAAGAGAGCCATCATCAGGAATGATCCCATCTTAGTGAGATCTGTCTTGGTGAAATATCCGTATACCGACATTGCGCCGAATGTCCCGGCTGTAATAAAGAATGTAGCTACAATAGCCGACATCTTGTAAGCAAGGAAGATGCTGCTCAAGAATGTTCCCATAAGAGCCGAATAGACAAGGAAAAGCGCAAGCACTGTTCCGCTCGACATCTTCAACATACGCACCGGAATCAAGATTGCCATAGCAAACATGGCAATTATCAGGCCCCAGAATACGATCTGATTTCCAAATATGATACTGAGCATTGCCGGGCTCGAGGCCACGCCAAGTGCACAGAATGCCGACACGAGGAGTCCGATAAACATACGGACATACACGCGCTTCATGACAGCGTTAGTCTGACGCGCAACTGCTGCTCCGCCATAGTAAGGAGGGGGAGTCTGCTGAGGATTATTATAATCTGGATACATATATATATTTTTTTGTTTTTAAATCAGATTGATCATGAGCCCTGAGGGCTCTAAGGGCTTTAGGCCCCGTCTCATTATAATAGACAATGAAACGTATGCTTCGGTTTAATCCCGCGCCTACATACGCTCCGGCATCTCCATGCCAAGAAGCGCCACGCCCGTCTTCAGAGTGCGCGCCACTACATAACTCAAAAGCAGACGGAGCTGGCGCACTGCAGGATTTTCTTCCTTCAGGATGCTGTAGTCGTGGTAGAAGCGGTTATATTCCTTTGCAAGCTCGAAGCAATAGTTGGCTATGAGTGAAGGACTGTAGGTGCGACCTGCCTCCTTTACAACTTCCGGGAAATCCGCGACTTTCTGAATCAAGTCAGACTCCGCCTCATTCGGAATGGCAACCGGCATATAGAGAGGATCGAAATCATCACCTGCACGGCGGAGCACCGACTGCACACGCGCATAAGTGTACTGAAGGAATGGACCGGTGTTTCCATTGAAGTCGATGGATTCTTTCGGATTGAAGAGCATGTTCTTGCGAGGATCCACCTTAAGCAAGAAATATTTCAATGCACCCATACCCACAATCCGCGCTACTTCAGCCCTTTCTTCTTCCGGCATATCAGCAAAGCGTTCAGCACCGGTCTCGGCTGCATCTGCTATCATTTTGTCGATGAGATCATCCGCATCCACTACCGTACCTTCGCGGCTCTTCATCTTTCCTTCGGGAAGCTCAACCATGCCGTAAGAAAAATGAGTCAGGTCCTTACCCCATTTGAAACCGAGTTTGTCAAGGAGAAGCGACAGCACCTGGAAGTGATAGTTCTGCTCGTTGCCTACCACATAAATCATCTTGTCGATGGGGAAATCCTGATAACGCAGCTTGGCTGTGCCTATATCCTGCGTCATGTAGACAGACGTCCCGTCAGCACGAAGGAGCAGCTTATGGTCGAGTCCGTCCGGAGTCAGGTCAGCCCAAACGGAACCATCTTCCTTTCGATACATGATGCCCTCATCAAGACCCTTCAACACGAGATCCTTACCTTGCAGATAAGTGTCGCTTTCGTAGTAGATCTTGTCGAAGCCAACACCCAGACGCTTATAGGTCTCGTCAAAACCGGCGTATACCCATTCGTTCATCATCTTCCATAGGTCGCGCACTTCTTTGTCGCCGGCTTCCCACTTGCGGAGCATCTCGCGGGCCTCAAGCATAAGGGGGGATTTTGCCTTAGCCTCGTCTTCTGAAATATTCTCTTTCTCCATCAGCTCCTTCACCTCTTCCTTGAAGTGCTTGTCGAAGAGCACATAGAAGTCGCCGATAAGATGGTCGCCTTTCTTGCCTGTGGACTCAGGGGTAGCCCCGTCGCCCCATTTTTTCCAGGCAAGCATTGACTTGCAGATGTGGATTCCGCGGTCGTTGACAATGTTGGTCTTTACTACTTTATGACCATTTGCCTCAAGGATTTTAGCCAGTGAATAGCCAAGGAGATTGTTACGCACGTGGCCAAGATGCAGGGGCTTATTGGTATTAGGGCTTGAGTATTCCACCATTACAAGGTCAGAGTTCTCGTCGGCATGACGGATACCGAATTCCTGATCTTCGGCAATGGCATGGAGGGTTGTCAGCCAGAATGTAGGGTTGACTGAAATATTGAGGAAGCCTTTCACGACATTGAATTTCTCAACTGCCGGAACATTCCCGACAAGCCACTCCCCTATCTCAGTGGCTGTAGCTTCGGGCGACTTGCGGGAAGCCTTCAAGAAGGGGAAAGCCATTATGGTAAGATTTCCTTCAAATTCCTTTTTTGTCTGCTGGGGCTGAATCTTATCAGCCGGGAAATCAAGGCCGTAAAGCGCTTTTACGGCACTGCTCACGCCTTGGGTGATTATAGATTCTATCTTCATTTTTTATTTTGTCAAATTCGTATGCAAATTTAACAATAAATACTGACATTAGCAAATAAATCGGCTTCCCGCTGAATATGGGAAGCCGATTTACTGTCAGGTTTTATCCGTTGGGATATTTCTTACTTGTTAAGGCCATCGGCAGGTTTGAATTTCACTACCTTGCGGGCCTCAATCTGGATTTTCTCCTTAGTACGTGGGTTGATGCCTTCGCGTGCGGGTTTTTCTACCTTGGCAAAAGTGCCAAAACCTATGAGCTGCACTTTGTCGTCATTAGCGAGGGCCTGTTCGATCGATTCGAATACAGCGTCTACAGCCTTTTTTGCGTCTACCTTGGAAAGACCGGCCTTGGCTGCGACTTCATTTACGAGATCTGTCTTGTTCATAATTCAAATTTTTGGTTGTATATATACTTAGTTTTCTACTCTTTTTATTTAACTAACTGATTTTTTCAATAAAAGTTGACTTTCGGACGCAAATATAGTGTTAAAAATACTAATATCAAACTTTTTAGAGAGTTTTTTACAAAAAAAAGCTAAAAACACACGATTTTTCCCCCATTTAGGATGAAATGCAGACTAAATTTGTTAATTTTGCACTTCAAAAACCATAAAAACGTCGATATGTACAACGGATCCTCATCCGGTGGCTGGTGGAACTCCATCCCTCCGGTAACCAAAAACTTGATACTGATAAATTTGATCATTTGGCTGGCGGAAATATTGGTGCCCGGCTTTTCAAATACACTGGTCGATCTTCTCGGGCTGCATATGTTTGGAAGCTCGCACTTTAATCCTGCCCAGATTTTTACATACATGTTCATGCACGATCCTCACAGCCCGGCACACATACTCTTCAACATGTTCTCCCTATGGATGTTTGGCAGAATACTCGAGCATGTCTGGGGCGCAAAGCGTTTCCTTATGTTCTATCTGGTCTGTGGCATCGGGGCGGCCCTTGTGCAGGAGGGTGTGTGGGAACTGACATGGAAATCTGAATATGTCGACGGCATAGCCAAATTAAACGGCCTGACCTCCGGGCATATGAAGGCGATTGTAGATGCCGCCGTGGCAAGTGGAGATGCCAAATGGATTGAAGCTATCGCTGATTTCAAATCCATGATGGTCACAATCGGAGCCTCCGGGGCAATTTACGGCATACTTCTCGGCTTTGCATTTACATTCCCCGACATGCCTCTTTATCTTTTCTTCATTCCGGTGCCTATCAAAGCAAAATATATGGTGATAGGTTATGGCGTGATAGAATTCTTCCTCGGCGTGAGCGGAAGCATGAGCACTGTAGCTCATTTCGCCCATCTTGGAGGTATGCTCTTTGGCATATTCATTCTTCTCTATTGGAAGAAGAAAGGAATGCTTCACCGATATTAATTGAGAATTTTCATTTCAGGAAGATATGTTTCATAGGTGGAAAGTCTATTGTGGTGGGAGTGATTCTCTGGCTTGGCTTACACTTGGCGAAGTGGGAGCATGGATCATCGTCATGGTTCTGACGCTTTTGGGAAAGATCATGCACTTTCATGTGCCCTTGGCTGAATGGCTGACACTCCCTTCCTATTTCCCTCTTTTCCTTACACGGCCGTGGACACTGCTCACGTATATGTGTATTCACTTTGATGTGCTGCATATGCTCTTTAATGTGCTGTGGTTATATTGGTTCGGAAGGATATTGCTCATCACCCTTAGCGACCGCCATCTCTTGCTCTCATTCATAGGGGGAGGGATAGCAGGAGGAGTATTGTTCTTGGCGGCGGCCTCTTTGGGATATGGCGGCGGTTGGCTTTGTGGATGTAGCGCAGCGGTGATAGCAGTGATGTGTGTAGCAGCAATCCGACTTCCTGACCATGCCATAAATCTTTTCCTCATAGGAGAAGTAAAACTGAAATGGGTGGCTGTGGTATGCTGCCTGCTTACTTTCCTCGGAGGAGGAGGCAATCAGGCGGCGCATATCGGGGGCCTGATATGGGGCATTACAATCGGTCTTATGCTTCGCAATGGCACCGATCCTTCAAAGTGGATCCCAAGCCTGAGACGACAACAATATGAAGGAAATGGAAAGAAAAACAGGAGACCAGAGATGATGGTGCGCGTGCTGAGACAACGTCAAACAGACATGGACCGTCTGGACTCCCTTCTCGACAAAATAAAACTCTCGGGCTATGAAAGCCTGACCAGGAAAGAACGCAAGGAGCTGAACGAACTATCCGCAAGGCTAAAGAAATAGATGCCCCGGATTCTGATTTTCAGCGTTTAGCATTAACCTTTTATTTTTTTAATCTTTAATCCTTATAGAAAGTGATAATAATCTCGCCACTGATACGCCTTTGCTTCAAGATACTGTCAATAGTACTCTTTATCGTGACCATAGCAGCTTCGTTTGGAGGCAAGTGCAACCCCGAGTATATGACAGTTCCTTCCGTGCTCGTGCTTGCCCTCCCCTATCTGGCAATAGCCACGCTGATTGTCGGAATTGCCTGGCTGCTTTCAGGTCGCATCATAATGGCTGCCATAGCCGGACTGACATTATTTATAGGTTGGGGCACTTTAAAAGACGTCACTCCGATTGCATTTTCCAAGTCCCCGCAGGATGAGGCACGCACATTCAGGCTAATGACATTCAATTGCCTGCACCTTGCCGACACCACTAAGTCGGAAGCCCCCGGAAATCGTGCGATAAATTTTCTGATAGAGTCGGGTGCTGACATCATATGCCTTCAGGAACTTGTAAATCTTGAAGATCCTGCAGAGATCCATCATTGGAGCCGCGGGCTCATTGATTCCCTATACGCCACTTATCCATATCGTGCAAAAGCTTCCGATTCATGGCATTCGAAAGACTTGAAGATATTGTCGAAATACCCGGTGACTGCACTGACTCCCAAATGCACGGACCCGGAGGAGGATGCAAAATGGAGGAAGTTTCGCAGGTGGGCTCTTTTTGAGGTGGACATCAATGGGTATAAGCTCCCTATTGTCAACTTCCATATGACTTCTTACAACCTTACTGACACGGAGCGGGAAGTGGTGACGGAAATCAGGGGGGTCAACACCGCAAAGAAAAGCTATGAGGAATTCCGCTATGAAATTTTCCCGAAACTCGGTGAGGCTTTCCGTGCACGTGCGCAGAATGTAAAAGAGATGATCAAGACCACATCTGATCTCAATACACTCATCGCATGCGGAGACTTCAACGACGTGCCGGGCAGCTGGTCATACAGGCTGATGAGGGACGCCGGATTCCAGGATGCCTATCCGGAAACAAGTTTAGGACCTACCAATACATTCAATCAATTTCTCTTACTTTTCCATATCGACCAGATCTTCTATCGCGGGTCGCGCCTGAAGGCGCTCAAGACAAAGCGCCACCGCATCAATACATCCGACCACTACCCTGTAGAAGTCACTTTCGAGATCCTTCCATGACCTGCTTCCATTCCAAAGGCTGCATACGGGACGCACTTGTGCGTCCTTTTTTATTTTTTTGCCAATATATTATAATTTACTGATATTACGCAACTTACATTAATACCTATGTTACAAATTTGTTAAATCTAAAGATTTTCCCAATTTAGAGTGTGCCATTTTTTCTGCTGACGCGTTTTAAAGGTACAATTTCACTGAAACGGAACACTCCTTCATTGAAGCTGTAAACCGAAAAACAAAACTATCTTAATTTATCAACTTAAAAAACGCACAACTATGAAAAAAACGTTACTCGCCGCAACACTCCTTCTCTCAGGAGCGGCAACAATGATGGCTCAGGAATCACTCGTGAAACCAGGTTTCTTCAGCAACATGTCAATCGGTGTCCAGGGTGGCGCAACAACTCCTCTGAAGTCAGGGAAAAACTTCTTCAACAATATGCGTGGAGCAGCAGGCCTCGACATCCGCAAGCAGATCACTCCGGCATTCGCACTTGGCGTAGAAGGCGACGCAGCAGTCAACACTTCCAACTGGAAAGGACAGACACATTCCACTACAGCATTCGACGCAAGCTATGTAGGCACTTACGGAGCAGTCAATCTGTTCAAGCTCTTCCAACCCTACGGAACTCATAATGTATTCGATATAGAGGCAGTGGCCGGCGCAGGATGGGGACATCTCTATCAGAATGGCAAAGGCAACGACTGGAACTTCTTCGCAACAAAGGCCGGATTGAACTTCAATTTCAATGTAAGCGACAATGTAACGCTTTCTATTCGCCCGAGCGTTCTCTATGATATGAGCGATGCAGGCGTAAGCCAATCATCAGCAGCCTACAACGCCAATAAGGCCACTTTCAATATCGCGGCAGGCGTTTCTGTAAAACTTGGAGACGGATTTAAATATAGTGTCCCCAACTACAATCTCGACGAGATTGCAGTCCTCAACGAGAAGGTCACCAACCTCCGTGCTGATCTCGCAGCTGCCGGTGATGCCCTCAATGCAAGCAATAACGAAAATATGATGCTGGCATCTGAAATCCAGAAACTCAAAAATCAGAAGCCTGTCGTAGTAAAGGAAACTCAAGACTTCCTCAGCACTGTAAGATATGTCAACTTCAATATCGGCAAGTATAACGTTCCCGCTGATCAGCTCCCCAACGTAGCAGCCGTAGCTTCTTATCTTAAGAATCACCCGCAGGCTACCGTAAGCATCAAGGGTTATGCTTCTCAGGATGGTCCGATCGAGGTCAACGAACGTCTCGCCAACCAGCGTGCTGAATCAGTTAAGAACATGCTCGTAAGCAAATATGGCATCAAGGCTGACAGAATCAAAGCTGAAGGCATGGGCATCGGACACATGTTTGAAGAAGAAAGCTGGAACCGCGTTGCAATCTGCACACTTGACAACGACAAGCCCGTATCAACTGAAACAACCGTAAGCAAATAAAAAAATAACTTTAGGTTAGTGACTGCCAATTATCAGGCAGAAACGGAAGCTCCGCTAATGGCGGGGCTTCTTTTTTTAAACCATATTTTTATGAGACGAAACCTTGATATTTTTTATCAATAAAATTTGGCAGACCACAAAAAAATCATTAACTTTGCAGTCGGAATGCCAACACTACGTAGGTTCCTGATGCAGGAATGGTGGAATGGTAGACACGGGGGACTTAAAATCCCCTGGCCTTTGCGGGCTGTGTGGGTTCGAGTCCCATTTCCTGTACTTTAGAGAATTGCTAATCTTTTGATTATCAGTTCTCTTTTCTTTATTTTTACACCTCTGGGTGTAACATAGGTGTAACATTCCAACCAATACCCCACTTTTTACCCTCCTACCATGCAATTAGAGCCGTCTAACCATCACGGCTAAACGACTCCAGAAACTAAAGGGTTCCCCATTGCTGAGGAATATTAAAACATATTACTTTTTTTCAAGTGCTGGGTTGATATTTATTTCAACTTTAGTATCAATCTCTATTCCCTGTTTTTTGCAGTATTTTAGCAAGTCTTTTTGAATTTTCTCAAACTCTGATTTTTTGAAAAGATGATAAGAATTTCCACTATTTATGTAATACTTCTTACCCATCAATTTCCAATTTACGTATTGGATTGTTAAGGGCAAACCCAAACCAAAATCTTCAATGGGAACTTTTACATCCTCTATACTGCATACATCCATAAAACGAAGAACCCATTCCGTAAAGTTATAAATATTCTGGGCACTACCACTTGCTATTGCAAATAGATCTTGAAGAGTCTCATACTTGTCATTCTGTGCCGACAATAGGAATGAGTATCCATCAATCGTCATATTAGAGTTGTAAGATTCTTCTACTGATAAAGCATACGCTACAACGCGAGAGTTGGTCGAGCCTCCCCACTTCTTTGTAATGATTACTGTTTTTTCCATATCCTGTGCATTAGATACAGGAGGAAAAACAACGTTGAGTAGCAAGAGCCCTATTAAAAATAGGAACTTGTTAAAATGTCTCATGTCTCTTTTTATTTGGTTATGTGCAATATTGCCTCGTTTATTGCCACACCAGAAAAATAGTGGTGGGCTACTGCATCTTGTACGATCCAGAGGTACTGCCATACCCACACAACATACAAAGACACTAAGCCCACCAGAGAGCCATACCCCCTAAGGGGCATAGCCATACTGAGGGCGTTTAGTGCATTGTCCCCGTTGTGTTGAAAATTGGCAGTTTTCTGAATCGAGTACAATAGCATCAAACGCTATACGTTCAAAAATATGTAGCGACAAGGTGCTCTCACCTCATCGCTTGCAAAGTTAATGAAAATTTTTAATACTCCAATAACGTAAGGACGATTTTCTTTTGTCAAGACATTACTTTATATTGCTTCGATTAGGTGAGCCGTTCCCCTTTCAAAGTATCTGCTCCATCACCCCTGCGTCCTCTGCGTAATGTCTCGCACAAAAAAATTTTTCGCTAACAAGAATTTGGATATATCGATATTTTAGCATATCTTTGTGGAAAATAACCTAATTTATGGAAAAATACATCGATCCAACCTCCGACTTAGGCTTCAAGCTACTCTTCGGCAGGGAGAAGATTTCCGAGCCGGTACTTGTCGACCTGCTCAACGCCTTGCTATGTGGCAGGGAGGGTTTTGAGGAAATCAAGACCGTATCATATCTCAACAACGAGCGTTCATCGGAGTGGAAGGACGGTAAATCAATCCGATACGACATAATGTGCGAGACATCTTCCGGTCATCGTTTCATAGTCGAGATGCAGAAGGCAAGCCAGCCGAAGTTCATCGACAGGGCAACATTCTATATGGCACGCGGCATCGCCGAACAAGGATACCGCGGGAAGAAAGAGGAGGAATTGGAGTGGGACTATTCCCTCAAGCCGGTAATCGGAGTCTTCCTGTGCAATTTCCATGTGCCTGCGTTGGACAGGAAGCCAATCGTGAGGGCTGCCACACTTGATGAGGATACATTCAAACCCATCGGGGTGAAGACACGTTATATTTTCGTACAGCTTCCTTTCTTCGACAAGGAGGAAAAAGAGTGTAAGAACTTGGATGATAAATGGATTTATAATATTAAGAATATGGGAATAAGGCAGGAAGTGGCATTCAGAAACAACAGTGAGATCTTCAAGCGTCTTGCTGAAGTAGCGAACGTGGCTACGCTCACACCGGAACAACGTTATCATTACGAGGCTGATGTAAAGAATGCCCGCGATACCATCAACCAAATTCGCGGGGCCTATCAGGAAGGCGAGGCAAAAGGTAGAGCGGAAGGAAAAGCGGAAGGGGAAGCAGATGCAAAGAAAACCATAGCCCGAAAGATGCTTAAGGAGGGTATGGGTATTTCTATGATAACATCCTTCACCGGACTTTCTGAGTCTGAGATAGGGTCTCTGTGATTTTAATCCTCACCAATCTCCACTCCATATGTACAGTTTTTGTATATCTCCTGGCTTCATCTCCAACTTCCTCACGTTGGATCTCCTCGTTGGAGATCACTTATAATATTTAGGCTTTTTTTAATTCTGGTTTCTATACATAATGCTACAAAAAAGTTTCGCATGTAACTTTAGAAGGTAGACATTAGACCACGTGATCATTTTCTGCAACTCTTAATTAATATATTTTAACTTTCTGGAATAGTCTAATTTAACATCATTTAAGATTAGACTGCCCGAAATCGTGCAGTCATTCGGATTAAATTTGCAAAAACAAACGAAAAGGCGTCTCCGACGACGCGTTTATGCAAAAAATTCCGGATTATGATGAACAGCACTTACTACACTTCAAGCAGCTCAGGAGCACACATCTATACTTCACGCAGCGTACGCCGTGTGGCAGTAGGACGCGCAGACTCCCTTATGAGCTATGGCGATAAAATATCCGTCCGGGTAGTAGCCGGCGGCCAGCGTGTGATGGAATACGAAACAAAGCAAGTAGCCGACATGACCGACTTGACTGGCGATCTGCGCCGACGTGCCAAGGGTATGCAAGGACTGATCGTGGTCTACATCCGCAATCATGACCGGGGTTGGACCCGCGAACGCCGCATCATGCTATATCCACAAAGAAAGCACACACCCGCACAGCGCCCGGAGGCGGTGCAGGTGCCTATGTTCTTCCCCTGGGAACTCTAATATAATGCTCAATGCATAATGCACAATTCATAATTACTATTATTCTGCTCCCCCTGAATTTTTTGATTGGCATAGCAGATTATGCATTATGAATTAAGGATTGTAAAGGTCTTTGTGATAGAAATTGAGGATTTCGTAGGTTGCTTTTAGCAGTTCCTTGGCTTTGCCCTCGGGATTTAGTTTTTGCGCGGCTAAATAATCATTGATAGCCTCGCTCCGATGGCCAAGCGCCCAATGCAGCCGACCACGCTCTATAAGGGCTTCTTCATCCGCCGCATTCGCCGAAAGGCGCTCCGAAAGCTCGCCCAGCCTTACGGATATATCTTCAGGAATATTTTCCATTTCAAAATAATTCTTAGTCGAGTGTACAACGTCGTGATTTGACCGGGTGATGGGTAAAGACGGATGCCAGCGAATCAAATTTCTCCGGATTCTCGCTTGTAAGGAACTCTGCAGTCCCCCTCTTTGAAAGCCTGCACTCCATCTCGGGATGCCTGTGCAGATAATCTTTCAATGATTCTGCCACCAGACAACCCTGCTCAAGAATCCGCACATTCTCGGGAGCATACTTGCGGATTTTATCTATTAGCAGAGGATAGTGCGTACAGGCAAGTACGAATGTATCTATCTCCGAATCCTTCGCCATCAGCATGTCAATGTATTTCTTTACAAAATAATCAGCCCCATCTCCATCAGCTTCCGAATTTTCTACGATAGGAACCCAAAGGGGACAATCCTGTTGCGACACCTTCATCTCCGGAAACAGCTTGATGGCTTCTATCACATAGGAATTGCTTGCTACAGTGCCCGGAGTGCCGAGCACACCTACACGACCTGTTTGTGAAACTTGATCAAGGATCTCTACGGTAGGACGTATCACGCCCAATACTCTCCGCGTAGGATCAATTCCCGGGAGATCTTTCTGTTGAATCGTACGCAAAGCCTTGGCGGATGCCGTGTTGCAAGCTAAGATGACAAGCGGACACCCCATTCTGAAAAGCTCCTTTACAGCCTCAAGAGTATAACGATAGATTACTTCAAAACTCCTTGACCCATAAGGTGCACGTGCATTGTCGCCAAGATAGAGATAATCATATTGAGGGAGTGCTTTTCTCAAATCGCGCAGAATGGTCAGCCCTCCATATCCGGAATCAAAGACCCCGATACGACCTACTGAAATGGCGGAAGCATCAGCCTCCGCCATTTTCCTTTCATTATTATCTGTCATGGTGTTGGACTCAACACAAGATTGACATCATTTTCTTAATTGATACCAAGCTTAGCCTTGACTGCCGGAGTTATATCCTCCACGGGAGCTGCGTGATAAAGGACAAGCTGAGGATCATACATCTGGATGAGAGAGTAATTACCCTCACGGCCGACACTTTCCACTGCCTGAGTAATCTTTTGTGTGATAGGACCCATCAAGTCATTATTCATCTTATTGAGATCCTGAGATGCAGACTGCTCAAACTGGTGCATCTTCTGATCATAGTCACTTATCTCACGAGCCTTGCGCTCCTTGATGGCAGGGAGTTCATTCTCGGGCATATTCTGGAACTCAGTCATCTGGCGATTCATCTCCTCTTGGAGCTTCTGAAATTCTGCCTGATATTTATCGCTCACTTCTTTGAGCTGAGTCATAGCTGCAGTGTAATCAGGCATAGCCTGGAGAACTGTAGCGAAGTCTACAAGACCGATTTTGAGGGTCTGCGCAGACATAAGCATCGGGCAAATAAGCGCGATTGCCAAAAGTACTTTCTTGATCATTTCTTTCTGTTTGTTTATTTGTTATTGTTTAAGATTTCATTTTACTGCACCCCATATCCTTATACCCCCATAAACTTCAAAATTCACAAAGTGAATTTTGGATTACTTAGAATATCCAAGCTTGGCGAGCACTTCATTGCTCACATCGATCTTTGGAGATGCAAATACGATGCTCTGAGAGGAAGCCCTGTCAAAAATCACCTGATAACCCTTTTCCTCGCTCACAGCCTTCACTGCATTATAGACATCCTCCTGGATCGGTTTCATAAGGCTCTGACGCTTCTTGTAAAGTTCACCTTCCGGACCAAAGTATTTGTATCGGAGGTCTGTGACCTGCTTTTCCTTTGCCACGAGTTCCTCCTCACGGCTCTTCTTCTGGTCGTCAGTAAGGAATATCATTTCCGACTGATAGTTCTTATACATGGTCTCCGCTTCCTTTGAAAGCTCCGTGACTTCCCGCTCCCAACGTTGCGAAACCTGATTGAGCTGCTCGTTGGCCATTTCATAGCTTGGCACATTGCGGAGTATGTAGTCCATATCCACAAGCGCAAACTTCTGGGCATACGCCCCTGCTGCGGCCACCAATACCATTGCCAATGATATGATAAGTTTCTTCATGTTATTTCTATTTTAAAAGTTATTACTACTTTAAAGACAAAATAGCCCCACTAAAGTTTAAATCTTGCGCCAACCCTTAATGCTTATGACTTATTGTTTATTGTTTATAACTTATCACTCAACTTAGAACTCCTGTCCGAGCACGAAGTGGAGGTTGCCACCGCCACGTTTACCCCAGACCTTGTCGAAACCGTAGCCCCAGTCTATACCAAGGAAGCCGAGCATCGAGAGATAGAGACGGATACCTACACCGGCGGAACGCTTCAGGTTGAAAGGAGCAAAATCCTTTATGTCTGTCCATGCGTTACCAGCCTCTGCAAATGCAAGGGCGAAGATAGTCGTGTTAGGCTGCAGCATGAACGGGAAGCGAAGTTCGAATGTAAACTTTGAGTAGGCATATGCCTCATAGAAGTTAGGAGTGAACTGACCGTTCTCATAACCACGCATGGACACTGTCTCCGTAGCGTAAGTGTAGCTGCCTGTCATGCCGTCTCCACCGAAGTAGAAAGTCTCGAATGGAGATTTCACATGCTTATTGTATGAGCCTAAAAGCGCAAAGTCAGCCTTTGTCATCATCACAAGAGTCCAGTTGCTCTCCGGGCTGGTGAGCGGAGTGAAGGTCTTTGCCTGGAATTTCAGTTTCCAATATTCGATCCACTTATAAAGTTCTGCCTGAGCCTTGGCGTCATACCTTGCAGCTTCCTCGGCAAGCTTCTCCCAATTATGTCCCTTGCGTAGTTTAGTCCAGGGGGGGGTCATCTGAAGAGAGAGCATGAAGCTTGAGCCTCTGCGCGGATAAATAGGCTGATCGGTGGTGTTGCGGCTAAGCGTCAAGCCAAGAACAATTGAATTTGCCGAACCGGTCTGCATAAACCGGAGATATTCCCAATTCTTCAAGTAATACCAGCGATATGCAAGCGACACCTGGAATTGGAACAAGTCGTCAGGCCATGACAGACGCGTACCATAAGCAGCGGTCACGCCGGCAAGCTGAAGCACCTTATTAGGGTCATAGGCATTCTGATAGTAGTACTGGTTATTGTTATATCCATAACTTCCGCCATAATAATTGTACATGTAGCCAGAGTTATACCAGTTCTGGTTGTAGAAACGGCTGTTGACACCCGTAGAGCGGCTATAGTCTACAGAGAAGGAGAAAGAGTTAGGCCTCTTGCCTCCAAGCCAAGGATCGAAGAAGCTGATGTTATAGCTTTGATAATATTTGGCATTGGTCTGTGCTGAGATAGAGAATGTCTGTCCGTCGCCACGCGGGATAATGCCACGGTAGCTCTGCGGATTAAAGAGATTCTTTATAGAGAAGTTAGAGAAGGAAAGAGCCACCTGTCCCGTCACACCCGTCTGACCCCAACCGAGCGACAACTGCACCTTGTCATTGGCTTTCTGCTCAAGGTCGAAGACGATATCTACAGTGCCGTCAGCATCATTTGGAATCGGATTGACTCCCATTGTCTCCGGATCAAAGTGTCCGGTGGCTGCAATTTCACGAGCTGAATTCATGAGTGCACTTTTCGAGAAGAGGTCGCCGGGTTTGACACGAAGTTCGCGACGGATCACCTTCTCGTAAAGCTGGTCGTTGCCATTGATGACTACTTTATTGATCTTTGCCGGCTGTCCTTCAATGATGCGCATGAGAAGCGAAATGCTGTCGCCGGTCACTTGCTGCTCTATTGGGACAAGCTGGAAGAAGAGATAACCGTTATCAAGATACAAGTTGCTCACGGCATCGTCATCGCCCATGGTGCGTTTTTCCAACCGCTTCTGGTTGTAGACATCTCCGGGATACATACCGAGCACATCACCGAGGAATTCGCTTGAATACAAGGTGTTGCCCACCCAATCTATATCTTTTATATAATAGCGGTCACCCTCGTCTACCGTAAGATAGATGTCGATTTCCTTATCATCATATTTCACGATGGAGTCGCTTAAGATCTCGGCATCACGATAGCCAAGCTCATTATACTTTTCGATGATTCGGATCTTGTCGTCGGCATAATCTGAATCCACAAATTTCTTCTGCTTGAAAAGGTTGAGAATATCGTGGTTCTCATTCGTCTTTTTCATTGCATTCTTAAACTTGCGGTCAGAAAGCACATTATTGCCGTTGACATAGATCTTATGTACCTTCACCTTATTCTGGCGGTCGACATTGACAGTAAGGAAATCATAGTTTTCCTGCGAGAGATCAGGCTGCTGTGACGATGTCACCACGACATTCTTGAAGCCCTTGTCGGAATAATATTGCTTGACGACTTGCTTTATACGTGCGACGATATTAGGAGTAAGCTGCTGACCTTTTTCTACGCCAAGACGCTCGAGAAGGTCTTTTTTCTCGCCTCCTTTCACTCCTGTAAAGCGGATTTCTGCCATTCGGGGCTGCTGCTTGAGTGATATTTCAAGCCATGCCTTGTCGCCCACCACCTTTTCAAGGTTGATCTCAACTTTTGAATAAAGGCCCTGACGGTAGAATCGCTTCACAGCAGTAGAAATAGCCTCACCTGGGATTTCCACCCGCTCACCTACTGAAAGACCGGAATATCCGATGATTACGTAGTCTTCGACGTCTGGGACGCCGGTCACCTTGATGCCGGCTATCTCATACACCTTTGGAATTGGACTGTAGATGATATCCGGGGCATAGATAGTGTCGTTTGCCGGAGTCTGTGCCACTGCGGTAAGAGTCGCGGCGACTGCGGCGACTGCAAGCATAATCCGTCTTAGCATTATATTCAAAGTCATATCTTAGTTGTCAAGTTGTCTGAATTTTCATTAATAATTATAAGAATTATAAGACTTATAGGATTTATAACCCTTATAATCATTGAGCCACTTGCTCAGAAGTCTTTCCGAATCTTCGCTCACGCTGCTGATAGTCGACAAGAGCGAGTGCGTATTCCTTTTTCCCGAAATCCGGCCATAGCGTAGGCGTGAAGTAAAGTTCACTGTAAGCGATCTGCCAAAGGAGGTAGTTGCTTATCCTCTCCTCTCCCCCCGTACGTATCAAAAGGTCAGGGTCCGGCATGCCGGCAGTAGCAAGGTGGTTGCTGAATACCTCTTCATCGATATCATCAGGATTCAGTTTTCCCTCTGCTGCTTCCCTGGCAAGCTTACGCGCCGCTTCCGCTATTTCCCATCGCGAAGAATAGCTAATGCAGATGTTGAGCTGAAGACCGGTGCAATGAGCTGTCTTATCCCTTGAATCATAAAGTTCGGCACGTGGACCTTCAGGCACCCTCTCAATATCGCCAAGAAGATTGATCTTCACATTATTCTGCAGAAGCTCAGGAAGCTCCCTTGCGATGGCCCATCCAATAATTGTCATCAGTGTATCCACTTCCTCTTTCGGGCGATTCCAGTTTTCAGTGCTGAAAGCATAAAGAGTAAGGTATTCCATACCAAGGTCGGATGAAAGGGCGGTGACATTGTGCACGCTCGTGATGCCTTCATAGTGGCCGTCACTGCGCACTTTGTCGCGGTTCTTTGCCCAGCGGCCATTACCGTCCATAATCATAGCGACATGTCGCGGGATGCTGGTCATGTCAAGTCTGCCAAGTATATCTTCAAGTGTTTCCATTCGGAGTTATTTTTATCTATAATTGCAAGTGGCACATCGCTTTGAAAACTCATAGCTGAGTGTCACCGACAAGGTTGAATACCAATCGGTGTTTTTTGCAAACCCCGACTTTATGGCATGAGGGTCAGAGAGAGCCGGCCCATCGAGCTTATCAGAAAATGTCTTCTTCATAAGAAACTCAAGTCCAAGATTGAGCCTCTCATTGATCTTATATTTTACGCCTATGCCAATGGGCAGTGTCAATGCCACTCCGGTATAGCCGTCGGTAGTCCAAAATGTCGCGCCGAGTCCCCCTGTGATGTATGGACTCCAGCGCTTCAGTTTCCTATATCTCTCCCCTATCCCATAATTGAAGAAATTGAACTCAAACATTTCGCTGAGTTCGAAAAAGGTGGTCGAGAACTTAAACTGCGCGGCATCGGGCAAGACATCTGTCATATCTTCCGTATTGCCGGAGAGTGTTCCCACATACAGTCCTGTCTTGAAAGCGATCCTCGGACTCTTGATGTAGCGGAAAAGCAACATACCATCGACTCCTGGATGGCTCCATAGATTGGATGTATTGGCATCGCCAAGATAACCTGTCATACCTATACCTCCACCGGCATCATACCGATAGTCTTCCTGCGCGGAGACAGTCTGAGTGGCTCCGAGGAAGAGGGCTGCAAGAAATATGACAGTGACGAGCTTTTTCATGGCTTGTCAGAACTGTGGAACAAAGGTAAGACGGTTAAGCACACCACGCCACACCTCATTGTTGAGAGATCCATTGCTCGTTACGCCACCGAAGATGTAGATGTAGGGGCAATCCCAATACACTTTATAATCTTCCACTTCATACTTCACACGAGACATTCCCGGCAACATGCGACTTGCACGGCTTTCCCAGTTAGCTGACAGGGAAGCTTCCTTAGCCCATTCTACAATTATCCCGTCAAGATTCCATAGACCGGGAAAGTGGTCGGGAAGCTGCATGTATGACTCAGTGGCATACCAGTTCACGCCATTGTCGTACGACACATATATCCTACGGTTGTAGTTGCCATCCGAACGCAGGCCACCGATCATCATCCATACAGAAAATTCCGTCTGGACAAGTGATGATGATGTCTTGCGGTAGACGTAATAAGGCACTATGGTAGCACCGATTACCGGTGGCAGCATCCCTTCTGAAAGCACAGCCCATTGGTCGCCGTCAAAACCCCACGTCTTGTCTGTATACGAGCCATCTGCCAATCTGCCGCCTGCCAAGAAACCAATTGGCAACGTAGTCCATCGATTGCTGAATTGCACGAAATCTGAGTAGTCAGCCACCGGGAAGTCCTCGCTGACCGGGAGTTCGGCATATCCCGCGTCAGAAGGCCATGAAGTGTGAACCAGAGTTCCATTTTCATTGCGCATTCCAAGTAATGCATCGCCATATGCTCCTATAATGTTGGTCCATACGCTCCCTGTGTTTTCCCATGTGACACCGTCGGCAGATGCATGGAGCACACCTGCAACATCAAGCACATATAGCAAACCGGATGTTGAATTAAATGTCCTTACTTCTGGTTCAAAATCCAAAGCCAACGCTTGTTTATCCCAGTCTCCTGCAATTATGTCGGCTGCGACAGCCAAGGTGTAGCTGTCATCTGCCTCCCTTATCAGTGAGTGCGACTTATTCTTGAACATCACAGTCTTCTGCGATTTCGGATTTCCTTGACGCGAGGGCATCGGCGTGACAGCAAGCTGATCCCATACAAGGGAATCAGGCTCCACCTTATGCACATTGACTTTAATGTCGTAGGAGCGAGTGGTGGTTTTGTCTTCAGCAGTGATTTTCAACACCACTTTACCTGAAAAGTCAACTGAATCTGATGGGTTCTTCTTATAGTCGATCTCTCCTGTGGTCTTTCCTCCACTCTGAGTCAGAGTGACAGCTGATGCAGAAGTAGTATAAGAAATTACCGGCACAAGCCTGGTTATATCTGTGCCTACAGGGAGCGAGTCAGCATTGAATATCACACCCTTATTAAGGTCAATGGAAAAAAAGACTGAATCCAATTTCACTTTTGACCCCGTCTTGGACTTAAGGCTAAATTCTTTCACAGCCACAGCCGACGCCGGCATGTATATTTCTTCTTCGCTTTCTGTCTTCTTGTTGCACGACGACAGGGTGCCTATCAGCATCGCAAGACATGCTGACAACACCAAACCACTTAATAATGAGTTCTTTAAGTTCACAAGAGTATATTTTTAACGCTTAAGCGCGTAGTTTCAACTTGCAAAATTAACATTATTTGCCAAATAAACCCACATGTAAAGGCAACTTTTTTCGATTGTTTTGATTGTTTTGATTGTTTTTAACAACTTTTAAGGTAGACTTGCAGATTTCATAGATTTTGATTATTTTTGTAAAAAATATGACCCTGCATGAAGATTGACATCAAGTATATGAAGCGGGCTCTCCAGCTCGCACGCCTTGGAGAAGGGCTTGTCTCTCCAAATCCCATGGTTGGAGCAGTAATAGTGAGCCCGGAAGGGAAGATTATCGGGGAGGGGTATCATCATCGATATGGCGGCCCGCACGCTGAAGTTTGTGCAATAAATTCCGTAAATGAATGTGACCGGCACCTTCTGTCTGAGTCCACCATCTACGTGACTCTCGAGCCATGCTCTCATTATGGCAAGACACCGCCGTGTGCAAAACTGATCATCGACACGGGAATTCCCCGTGTGGCAGTAGGGAGTGCAGATCCCTTTAAAGAAGTAAGCGGGCGCGGCATCAAGATGCTTCGAGAAGCCGGCGTGGAAGTTGCGGAAGATGTGCTCCGCGAAGAGTGTGACGCACTCAACGTCAGATTCCTGACTGCCCACAGACTCGGGCGCCCTTGGATACAGCTGAAGTGGGCACAAAGCGCAGATAGATTTATGGCAGGTATTGATAAAGACGGGAAGCCGTATCCAGTAAAGTTCTCAACTCCCGTCTCATCTGTATGGATGCACCGACGCCGTTCGATGGTAGATGCAATCATGGTGGGGAAAAACACTTTGGAAATCGACCATCCCCGCCTTGACTGCCGACATTGGCCGGGCGGCGCACCGCGTCGCGTAGAAGCAAGCCACAATCTTGAAGAGCAGATGCGCGAGCTATATAAAGAAGGGGTGACATCACTGATGGTAGAAGGAGGTCCCACCCTGCTCCAAAGCTTCATCGACCTTGGCCTTTACGACGACATCAAAATCGAGACAGCTGAAAAAAAATTGGGAGCCGGTCTCCCGTCTCCCCAAATTAATGATGAATTATAAATAACTAATGATAAATTATCTCACTTGAAAAGGATTCCTATAGGGAATCCTAAATTTATCATTTATAATTAATCATTTATCATTAGCCAATTAGTTGCCTTCCGGACGCAATCCACGCACTACAGCACCCGCCTGCCACATTTCACTCTCACGGAGATCCTTGAGCTCTTTCTCGAGACCTTCACGATAGTCAGGCTTGGAATTGGAATCGATTGAGTTCTGAGCCTCAATGCCATCGGCAACGCTCTGATAGAGTTTCTGCATCACCGGTTTGATGGCATCGTGGAAAGGAGTCATCCAGTCAAGCGCACCACGCTGTGCTGTAGTGGAGCAGTTTGCATACATCCAGTCCATACCCTTCTTTGCCACGAGAGGCATGAGCGACTGGGTAAGTTCTTCCACAGTCTCGTTGAATGCCTCAGACGGTGTGTGACCATTCTCACGCAACACTTCATACTGGGCAAGGAAAAGACCCTGGATAGCACCCATAAGGCTGCCGCGTTCGCCGGTCAGGTCGCTATATGCCTCACGCTTAAAGGTGGTCTCGAAAATGTAGCCTGATCCGATGCCGATAGCAAGAGCGAGCGTGCGTTCAAGTGCTCGGCCTGTGTAGTCTTGCTCGATGGCATAGCTTGAGTTCAGGCCGCGACCTTCGAGAAACATAGTGCGAAGGGATGTGCCGCTGCCTTTAGGTGCCACGAGAATGACATCCACGTCAGCCGGAGGAACCACGCCGGTACGTTCAGGCCAAGCGATAGCAAAACCATGGGAAAAATATAGAGCCTTCCCTGCAGTGAGATGTTTCTTTATCACAGGCCATACGGAAAGCACGGCTGCATCAGAGAGGAGACACATGATGATAGTGCCTTTCGCGCAAGCTTCTTCGATAGAGAAAAGAGTCTGACCGGGCACCCAACCGTCGGCAACTGCCTTGTCATATGTCTTGCCTTCACGCTGACCCACGATAACGTTAAAGCCATTATCACGGAGATTAAGGCTCTGGCCGGGACCCTGCACACCATAACCAATCACTGCTATAGTCTCGTCTTTCAGTATTTCACGCGCTTTCTCAAGAGGGAATTCCTCTCTTGTGACTACAGTCTCTTCGACTGCGCCGAATTTCATTTTTGCCATATCTATATAATTTGGAATAATTGTATGCTGATTTAACCAGCATGATTTGTCTTGTTAGTCTTGTTAGTCTTATTAGTCTAATTTGCGCTTGCTCCGATTCTCCAGAAACTCATCGACGAGTTCGCGAGATGATCTGGTGACGGCAATCCTCCCCGACCTCACGAATTGGCGGATGCCAAGCGGTTTCAGGTGCTCGTAGAGTTCCTTGATCTCGTTGGTATGGCCGGTCTTCTCAAATACCGTGTACTCCGGATGTATCTCAAGCACCCGAGCCCCATGCTTTCGCACTATCTCCTCGATGTCAGTGTTGACCACACTTTCCGTAGGCACTTTATAAAGCGCCACCTCTTGGAATAGTATCTCATCGTCAGTGAGAAGGAAAGCCTTGATGACATCTATACGTTTCTCTATCTGCTTTACGACATGCTCCATCATAGGGCGTGTGGATCGGCAAGTGATAGTGAATTTATGCACGCCCTCTATGGAGCATGCGCTCACAGTCATGCTATCAATATTCAGACAGCGACGGCTGAATATCATCGATATCTGATGGAGGAGAGTAACTCTGTTTTCGGTATATACCGCAAGTGTAAACAACTGTTCTTCCATAGCTTCAGACCGGTTTATAGTATTCAGATTCATTAAGCAATATCTCGTCTACCCCATTGCCGCCGGGAGTCATCGGGAAAATCATATCCGTCTCATCAATGTTGACATTGAGAAGGTAAGCCCCGTCATGGGCTGCCATCTTGGCGATGGCTTCATCAAGTTGGGAAACATCCGCCACGTCAGCTGCTGCTATGCCATAGGCTGCCGCAAGCATCTTAAAGTCGGGATTGACCATGGGAGTGCTGCTGTAGCGACCCTTAAAGAAAAGATGTTGCCACTGGCGCACGTTCCCAAGGAAGTTATTGTTGAGCAATACTATCTTGACATCTATACCATATTCCATAATCATCCCGAATTCTTCGACCGTCATCTGAAGGCCACCGTCGCCACAGAAAAGCACCACATTTCTATCAGGCACGCCTATCTTGGCTCCGATTGCTGCAGGAAGACCATATCCCATTGTCCCCAGTCCCCCGGAGGATATCAAGCTTCGGGAGGATTTGAACCGTGAGTATTTGACGGCAAACATCTGATTCTGCCCTACGTCTGTCACTACCACTGCATCGTTGCCGAAAGCATCACATACCTTTCTGATCACTCCCCCCATAAGCATACGCCCATCGGGAGCGGCGCATTTGAGCTCTCTTGCCATCACCCGCTCTTCCTCCACACGACGATGCTGATCGAATGATGCTCGCCATTCTTTACGCGATTTGCTCTCTACTATGGGCAAAAGAGCCTCCAGGGCCTTGCGGGCATCGGAATGCACGTGAAGATCGCATTTGATCATCTTGTCAAATTCACTCTCGTCGATGTCGATATGGATTATCTTCGCATCAGGAGCATATTTCTTGATGTCTCCCGTCACCCTATCGTCGAAACGCATGCCAACCGCTAAGATAAGGTCTGCACGATTTGTATTGATGTTCGGGCCAAGGTTGCCGTGCATTCCAAGCATGCCTACATATTGCGGATGATCGGAAGGGATGGAAGAAAGACCAAGCATCGTGGTGCCTACCGGCAATTCACCTTTTTCCACAAGTTCAGCAAGCACCTTCTCCGCTCCGGCTATCATGATGCCATGTCCGGCAAGCACAAGCGGACGCTCAGACTCGTTGATGAGACGGGCGGCCTCTTCTATGACCCCTGCTGCCGGCTCCGGATCTGAATCGTAGCTGCGTATGAAGGGAACGGTCTGTTTTTCATATACTGCCGTTCCCACCTGAGCGTCACGGGCAAGGTCTATCACGACCGGACCCGGGCGTCCGGAGTTGGCTATATAGAATGCGCGGCTTAACGCGGGGGCTATGTCTTCAGGCTTACGCACTTGAAAGGCCCATTTTGTGACCGGGAGCACACTTGATATCACGTCGCTTTCCTGGAATGCATCTTTGCCGAGCATTGCCGTCCCTACCTGACCGGAGATGGCTACAATCGGAGTGCTGTCCATAAGAGCATCTGCCAAGCCTGTAAGAAGGTTCATTGCGCCGGGACCCGATGTAGTGATCACAACTCCGGTGCGACCCGTGGCACGTGCATATCCCTCAGCCGCATGGATAGCGCCCTGCTCATGGCGCGCGAGATAATGACGCACGCCATATTCATTTTCATATATCTTGTCATACACCGGCATTATCTGACCTCCCGGATAGCCAAACATACATTCGACTCCGTTATCGGCCAAAGCACGGATCAATATCTCCGATCCGGTTATCTTTTCTTCCATATATAATAATTCGTAAAAAAGTCAATCGTAAAACGAACAACGCAAAACTTACAACTCACAACGCACTCCCCCTTTGTCGGCAGAAGTGACATTCGCCGCATATGCTTTCAGTGCCCGGCTCACGTGTCTGTCGCGTCCTCTCGGCGTGAACGCTTCCTTGCCGAAAGCTTCTTCTTCTGTGCGACGAGCTGCAAGCTGATCATCAGAAAGTCTTACATTGATTGTCCTTGCAGGAATATCAATATCTATAATGTCTCCATCACGGACAAGACCGACATTCCCACCGGCTGCCGCTTCCGGAGAGATGTGTCCGATAGAGAGCCCGGATGTGCCTCCGGAGAATCGTCCGTCCGTGATCAAGGCACATTCTTTTCCGAGATGCATGCTCTTGATATAGCTTGTAGGATAAAGCATCTCCTGCATGCCTGGACCACCTTTTGGCCCCTCAAATGTGATGACCACGACATCGCCGCTTGCCACTTTGCCTCCGAGGATTCCATCCACTGCTTCATCTTGGCTGTGGAATACCTTCGCAGGACCTGAAAAACGGAAGATGCTTTCATCTACACCGGCTGTCTTGACTACACACCCGTCTTTAGCAATATTACCTCTAAGCACTGCAAGCCCTCCATCTTTTACATATGCATGCTCACAGTCGCGGATGCAGCCATGCTCGCGGTCAGTATCAAGTTCGCGATACATCATGGTCTGGCTTCCCGCCTCCGTTGTATGCACCAGTCCCGGTGCGGAACGCCAGAGAATATCAGCCTCTTCATTATATGTTTTTCCTCCTATTGCAAATTTATCGATGGCTTCCGAGAGTGTCATTCCATCTGCCCTCTTCACTGTGGTGTCGATAAGACCTTTGTCCGCAAGTTGTTTCATTATGGAGATGATTCCACCGGCACGGTTGACGTCTTCCATATGGTAATGGGAGTTAGGGGCAACCTTGCAAAGGACCGGGACCTTTCTTGAAAGGGCATCTATATCGTCGAGCGTAAAGTCGACGCCACCTTCGTTTGCTATGGCAAGGAGATGGAGCACGGTATTAGTACTTCCCCCCATTGCAATGTCAAGCGACATTGCGTTTAGGAACGCCTCCCGGGTGGCGACATTGCGAGGCAATACGGAGTCATCGCCGTCCCGATAATATTTATATGCATTTTCTACAATTATGCGTGCAGCCTCCTTGAAAAGCTTCATGCGGTTGACGTGGGTAGCCAGCACGCTGCCGTTGCCGGGAAGAGCAAGACCAATGGCTTCATTGAGGGAGTTCATGGAGTTGGCAGTGAACATTCCGGAACATGATCCGCAAGTCGGGCACCCTTCGCGTTCAAGTACTTCCACCTCATTATCGGATACAGATGGATCTGCGGAGTCGATCATTATGTCGATAAGGTCAAGCCTGCGGTCGCCCGCACGTCCCGCCTCCATCGGACCTCCGGATACGAACAGCGTCGGGATATTCAGGCGCATCGCAGCCATAAGCATTCCCGGGGTGATCTTGTCGCAGTTGCTGATGCAGATCATCGCATCTGCTTTATGGGCATTGACCATATACTCGACCGAGTCTGCTATCAGGTCGCGTGAAGGAAGGGAATACAGCATTCCGTCATGTCCCATGGCGATACCATCATCGATGGCAATGGTATTGAATTCTGCGGCATAGCAACCGAGTGCTTCTATTTCTTTCTTTATGATCTGTCCAATTTCGTGCAAGTGCGTATGTCCGGGCACAAACTGAGTGAATGAATTGACAATCGCAATTATCGGTTTGCCAAACTGCTCCTCCTTCATGCCATTGGCTCTCCAGAGGGCACGGGCTCCGGCCATACGCCGACCTTCCGTAGTGGCCTGACTCCTCAAATGATTTACCATAAGATTTCCTGTTTAAAAATGCAAAATTACATTTTTTTATCATTCCCACCAAATCTTATGACAAAATAATTTCCAAACTTCCAAAATTACATCCCTATATTACACATTTCACCTCCAAGTGTGTAAATTAGCGTAGCCAGGAGGAGGGATTTTGTTTTTCGCGACCTTTCCAGACTTCGAAGTGGACGGAACCATGGCGATGGTCGTCGGGGTCCGCTCCCGCTGTGCCCAATGTATATCCACTGCTTACTTGTGTGCCGACCGAGACATTGGTGGATGCCAAATTGCCGTATACAGTATAGTAATCTCCGTGATTGACGATTACTACATTGCCATATCCTGCAAGTTTATATACCCCGGAGACTTTTCCTCCACACACAGCCTTCACAGTGGCACCCGTAGCCACCTCGGCATCAATGCCCGGATTGTCATATTCTATTTCAGGCATCTCAGGCATGGCATGACGTCCGAAAGGATTTGTAATACGCCAGCTTCCATCGACAGGCCTCGGCAAACTGCCTCGGAGACTGGCAAAGTTGACTGCACCCGTATTTACCCGTTTTTCTATAATCTTAGTAGTCGTCACAGCTACGGGATCCGGATTTTTAGCAGATTCCCTAACCTCGACTTTGTTTTTCAGACGACGGTCACCTTTCTTACGGGCTGTTTTCTCACTATTCCTAAGTTTCTCCCTATCCAGTTTTTCCTGCTCCTTGCGGGCTTTCTCCTCCGCCTTTGCTTTTGCTTCAGCAAACTTCCGGTCGGCCTTTTCCTTCTCTTCCTGAGCCTTTTTATATGCTTTGGCTTTTTCTTCCGCTTCTTTCTGCGCAGCTGCCTTTTCTGCCGCCGATTTCTCTGCCAGCGCCTTCTCTGCGGCTAACTTTTCTTTCAAGGCCTTTTCAGCGGCCTTCTCCGCAGCTGCTTTCTCGGCGGCAGCCTTTTCTGCCAAAGCTTTTTCAGCAGCAGCTTTCTCTGCAAGTGCTTTCCTTTCAGCCTCTTCTTTTTCTTTTGCAATGCGTTCTGCTTCAGCTTTCTCTCGCGCTATGCGCTCTGCCTCCGCTTTCTCCCTGGCCCTGCGTTCTGCCTCCGCTTTGGCCTGCTCTTGCGCAATCAAAGATGATATAGTCTCTTTCAGACGGTTGGCCTCATTCTGTTTGGCCACAAGATGAGACTGCAAAGCGTCTCCATTACGGCGTAAAGTAGCCACAAGCTCTTCTTGCTTCTTATGGTTAGCTTCAAGTTGACGTTGAGATTTGGAAAGCTGGTCAAGAGCCACAGTCTGGGTCTCCTTCACATTCGCAAGCCGGGTGCGTTCTTTGCCGAGTTGGGTTATCTTGTCGTCTATATCCGCACTCTTCCGGGATTTCCAGTCTGAAAACTGACGCATATAGCGTATCCTTCGCATAGCCTGGTTGAAATTGTCGGAAGCGAATATAAAAGCTAATGTTGACTGATTTTTCTTTGTCAGTCGCATCTTTTTTACAGCCTTAAGATATTCTTCACGCATCAATTTGAGTTCTGCCTCATTCTTCGAAATTTCATTACCGATAGTAGAAATTTCATTACCAAGGGAAGCCACCTTATTCTGTAATCCTTGCACTTGCTTGCGTCCGGTGGCTATTTCCGATGACAGACGGTTCAAATCCGAGAGTCCCGTCTTTATTTCCTGCTCATTAAGACGAAGTTTTTCTTTAGTCTGCTGTATCTCCCGTTGAGTTGCTTCTTGCATGCGCTTAGCCTCAGTGGAAGATTTCGGAGCAGTGGGGGTCTGTTTCTTTCCTTGAGAGGATACCTTCTTCTGACTTTGGGCAGACTTTTTCTGATTGGATGTCGTCTTCTTTTGACTCTGTGTAGGCTTCTTCTGCGTTGACGAAGATTTCTTAGAGGAGACAGCCTTTTTTCGGTCAGCAGCACCTTTTTTCTGCGTTCCCGATGTCCCCTTTTTCTTCTTAGCAGTTGCAGTCTTAGTCTGCGCCACCGCAGTTCCACCCCAATCAAAATCAGGAATACAGCAAACAAGCATCATGGCCACCAAAGCAACCAGAGGCTTTACATAAAACTTGCTTGTCAAGAAACGCTCCATCGATCAGATTATGAATTATGAATTATGAAAATTATTTAAAACCTCATCAGCTCCTTAAAGTCTACTTTCCTATATTTCGGACCAAGATCCGTGAATTCAAGCGGCGTAGGATTATATTCAGGATAAGAAAGCTGAGCCTCCCCTTTAAGTTTCTTCTTGGGCAGTGAAATTTCTATTCCAAGAGTCCAGCCATTATCAGCATATTGATATTTCGTCTCGATTACAACTCCAGACTTCTTGAGCATCAGCAAAAAAGACTGCAATTGCCACATTGAATCCATGACAAATCCATATTCCGTATCAGTCAACTGCAACTCAGAGGAAGGATAAATTAAATTCTCCCCTGTCGGTAATGCCAACCATTGCGAAAGAGAAGCGAGCTCCGACGTCAGACGTCCATGCCCGGGAAATGCCACCTGCCCCAACATCACATCCTGAAGATCTGAAAGATAAGCCTTCGAGTCTACATTTAATCCGGCAAATGACTGGACATTATAAGTACGCGAATGTTTGTTGATCAATACAATGGAATCTTGAGACACCTCTACTCGGGCCACCTCTCCGAAGAAAGGTGCTCGTGCAGACAGAATGATGGATTCTCCTCTCTTCATATATATCTTTACATTGACAGCCATAGGAAGCCCATCGAAATTAAGCTTTCCCTGCATAGCCAATTCATTCCAGTCGGAATCATAATTAGCAATGACAGTGTCAGTTGCCACAGCAATTTCTTCAAGAGTCAGTAGTCTCGAAGTGTTGGTGGATTCAGGTTCCAACGCTTCTGCAGGTTCTCCCGGAAGACATATTGCAATTGAGTCAGGAGCTGTCTGGCCCGACATCTCAAAAGCCGAAATTATTACTGCCAGCACCAATACTATTTTCTTAATCCAATCCATATATCTATACAGTATCGAAACAATTTATAGTTAATCGTCGATCGTTGATCGTTAATCGTTGATCGTTAATCGTTTATTTCTAACTTTCTCAGCAATTTTCTTGTTGTCTTTGTCAAATTCAAGAGCTTTTTTCCAGCTTTCAACAGCCTTGTCTTTCTGACCGCAACGATATTGGATATCTCCGAAATGATCCCAATATTCCCCTGAAGCCTCGGCATCGGGCGACAAGGTCTCCATAGCCTTTTCCTGAATCATCAATGCATCGGCATACTGTCCTTTCAGATAGAGGATCCACGCCAATGTATCGAGATATGTAGGATTTTCCGGTTGTTCCTCTACGGCCCGACGGCTAAGTTCCTCTGCCCTGTCAAGGTCTCCACCACCAAGAGCAAGATAATAGGCATAATTGTTAAGCACGAGTGCGCTCTCAGGATTGAGAGCAAGCACCACATCGTATTCTTTGGTAGCACTCTCTATATCTCCTGTCTTGAAACTTCCGTCTCCAACCATCTGGAAGAGTTCTGCCACTCTCATCAATCCTTCATAAGAAATTTTGCCGGCTTTCTGCAACATAGTCTTGGAATCATCGGTCAAAAGCGCTCCCGGAAGTTCCATCTCAAGAAGTTGCTGATATACTCCTCTCGCCTTATCATATTTGCCGGCAAGCGAAGAAGCGGTGCCATATATCAGAAGCAACCCTCGGGGCACTTCATCAAGCTTAGCCATAGCCTTCTCACATGTTGCAATGGCATTATCATATTCGTCATCGGCAAAATAGAAATGAGCGAGACGTATCCAATAGTCAGGATTCTCTGGTTCAAGATCAGTGGCGTAAGCCATCAATTCCCTGGCTCTTGCATAGTCGCCAATGGTAGCGGAATACTGCGCCCCGAGGTCAAGCACCTTGGGCTCGTGGGGGTACTGGAGAAGCAATCCGTCAAAGAGCCTTGCACCACGGCGAGAATCGGCTGTGGTATCGGAGATTATATTCTGCATATATCGTGTCATCATATCGAGTTTCTCCTCAAGCATGATGTTTTCACTCAATATAGCCTCCCTACTTTTTTGATCGTAGGCTGCCGAATCCCCGAGCTGAAGATAATAATTGGCAAGGGTAAGTTTCACTTTGCCATCATCGGGATCAAGTGCTTCTGCAAGCTGATAGCTTACGAGTGCCGAGTCAGGCATCTCAAGAGCTTCCATTGCATTGCCACGAATCAGAAGGTATTCAGTACTGAGCGGATTCTCTTTCACAAGACGGGCACTTTCGTTGAGAAGACCTGCCGTATCACCCTTCATATACATGAGTGAGAATTTTCTCAGAGCGATATCCGGGTCATTTCCCTCAATACGCTCATACCGTTCCAATGTGGATATAGCCTTATCCAAGTCTTGTTTGGCAGAATAATACTGAGCAAGCTGAAGCAAGATGTTTGGAAGATTTCCGGAAAGTGTGTCGGAACGTTCTGCTACGCGGATTGCCTCATCGAGATCACCCGAGCGGGCAACGAGAAAGGAATAATTCATGGCCTCCTCAGTCTCTTTCGGATACAGGTCAACATAAGCACGCATCATGGATATTGATTTTCCTATTTCCGTAGGACTCATCAATGTGTCGTTTCGAAGTGTCATGCGCATCAAGGCATATGTATAATTGGCCTCCGCATAGTCCGGATCGGTCTGGGCAGCCTTCTTTATAAGCTCATAAGCCTCTGAATTGCGCCCTTCTGCGAGGGCTACGCTACCCTCAACATAGTAATAGCGGGCTTTAGCTCTATTGGAGTCGATTGCCTTCGAAGATTTCGCCGCTACAGCACCGAGAGTGGCAGCCATCACCATCAAAGCCATGACTATCCTTATGTATACTTTCTTCATAATCCTTTTGTTTCTATAACTTCAATCTGCAAATTTACTACTTTTTTTTCAAACGCAGTCAGCAAAACGACAATTTCATTAAAATTAACACTCTTGTTTATAGAATTTTTTCTAATTTTATTCTCAGATTATATTTTTTCCATATTGGCATGCAGTATTTCGACTGATGCAATATCTTATCTGATGTGAGACAGCTTGAACTTGATATCGACAACCAGACCCTCGTGGACGAATGCAGAAGCGGAGACAGGGATGCAATGAGCATTCTCTATACCCGCTTCGCTCCTCGTATGCTCCATCTCATATCCAGATATGTAAGCGACAGAGACAGCACACAAGACATACTTCACGATGGTTTCATAGCCGCATTCACACACCTCGACACTCTCCGAGACCCGGAACGTATTGAATTATGGCTCGCCACCATAATGAAAAACCTTTCCTTGAAGTACCTTCAGGAACAGAGTGTCACCTCCATTCTTGATGAAATGCCGGAGACGATAGAGGAATCTGAAGTTGACGATGTAATAGATTTTGCCACTCTTGAATCACTCATAAGGCAACTTCCCGAAGGATATCAAAAAGTGTTCCGTCTTGCAGTTCTCGAAAATAAATCGCATAAGGAGATTTCTGAAATCCTCGGTATAGCACCAAACTCATCTTCTTCTCAGCTCTTTCATGCGAAATTGCGTCTGCGTGAACTGATAAAAGACTATCAGCTAAGGGCAGGTCTACTTTCTTTTCTGCTCATGCTTGCCTCAGCGGGCATACTCTTACTTTACTGGGATATTGACATACTGCCTTCGTCAGATCGTTTAATGACTGATTCAAGCAAGCAAAGACCGATATCAAGCCTTGACAATAAAGTTGAGCCCTTGCATGAAAACTTCTCTAATGACGAATCGACATTACCGGTCATTCAAAAGACTCGACGCATCTCCATGCAAAATAAGCATACGAAAGTGGTGGGAGGAAATGATGACAAAGTTTCGGGAGATTCCATTCTGATCTACTCCGCAAATCCATCTACATCAGTATCCGATTCAGCAGAATACTCCAGTCCCGCTTTAGAAATGAAAAACCAATCGGGAAAGCCTCATCAGGATAGTGAATTCAGCTTATCCGACCGACTCTTTGCGCAATTGCCTCATAAGGCCACTACCGGCAAAGGTTGGTCTGTCGGCATAACCGTCGAACCCGGAATGCTCAGTTTCAACGGTATAAACATGGGAGTGCTCGACAGCAGTAGACCGCCACAAGAAACGGAGCAGCCCCCATATGGACCAGATGAAGATACCAACTCATCTTCCACTCCAGCCAAGATGCCACGTAGCAAACAAGACATAGTGAATTACTTGGGGTCAGCATCCCGCTGCCACTACCTTCCTTTATCTTTTGCTCTCACTTCAGAGAAGAAATTATCTTCAATATTTGGCATTGAGACCGGCATAGGATACTCTTATCTCCATTCTGATTTTGAACACTACTCAAACAATGGCAGTAATGTATCAACCTGCCATTGGCATTATCTGGAAATTCCTTTGAAAATGAATTTATATGCCTATACTTCCTCTCGGATTAATATATATTTCGGACTGGGAGGAAGAGTGTCTGTTCCAGTATATTCATATGCACATATTGCTCCGAATCCTTACTGCCGGAGTGGGCGTTTCAATTCAAAACCCGTATGGTCAGCTGGAGGAAGTGTGGGCATGGCTTTCCGTCTGTCGAAACATTTAGATGTCTTCGTGGAGCCTTCATTACAATACCACTTCCCTCAGGAAAGTACGATTCCCAACATCTGGACTGACGATGAGCCGTGGAGCATCTCGATTCCAATAGGATTCCGCTTCCGCTGGTAAAATAAGTTACAAGTTTTTTCCTTATCCACATGCAGTATTCATCATAAACTCGTATCTATAAAATAAAGAACAAAAAATTGTATGTATATGAAACTTATCGATCTTAGACCCTCTTCCTTTCTCACCGCTATCTGTTCAGCACTGCTTTCGCTTTTAGGATTCGGATGCTCCGCTATTAATCCGGACGAACCATGTATGTACGGCATGCCGACCGGGGACTTCGAAATAAAAGGATCGGTGACCACAGAAGAAGGGGAAGCTGTAGCTGATGCTGAAATACGGGTGACCCATCGCGATGTGCCTTCCGGAGAATTTTCATTCACCACTGTCGCTACCGACATTGAAGGACAATATTTTGCCAAAGGAGAATCATACGCAGATCGGGAAGTAAAAGTAGTGTGCCTGCCTTCCACCCCGGAACTTGAGGCAGATTCAGTTATCGTCACACTGAATTATAACAAAGAGAATGCCAGCTTTTGGTATGCGGGTGATGCCAAAGAAATTGTCAACTTTAAGCTGAAATCAAAGGATTCTAAACAAGAATGAAAAGACTTTCCCTCCGCCAACGCATCGGGCTTGAACTCTTCCGAAAGATAAAGCATGAGAAATGCTTAGAGCATCCATTGCGTCAGCTTTTCTGGGAATGCACGTGGCGGTGCAATCTTTCTTGCCGCCACTGCGGAAGCGATTGCAAGAGTTCTTCAATGATTCCTGATATGCCTGCAGAAGACTTCCTGAAAGTTATCGACTCGCTGACTCCTCACGTGAATCCAAACCACGTGAATATAATCATCACAGGCGGAGAACCACTTCTCAGAAAAGATCTTGAATATGTAGGGCGTCAACTCTACGACCGTGGCTATCCCTGGGGATTCGTCTCAAATGGACTGGCGCTAACTCCGGAACGATTCCAGAGTCTGCGCAGAGCCGGGCTTCACGCCTTGACTATAAGTCTTGACGGACTGAAGGACGACCATAACTGGATGCGGTGTCATCCCGCATCTTTCAACCGCGCTACGGCTGCGATACGCATGGTAGCCGCTACCCTTGACATCAATTTCGACGTGGTGACCTGCGTAAACCAACGTACACTCCACCGCCTGACCGAAATTAAAGAACACCTGATCTCATGCGGAGTGAAGGCATGGCGTCTCTTTACAATCTTCCCTTCAGGGCGCGCCGCAAATTATAAGGAATTCAAGATGGGTCATGAGGATATGAAGACCCTCATGGAGTTCATAAAAGCCACTCGCAAAGAGGGACGCATCAAGGCATCATTCTGTTGCGAGGGCTTTCTCGGAAGTTATGAAGGAATCGTCCGCGACAGTTTCTTCACCTGCCAGGCAGGAGTGTCAGTGGCATCAGTGCTTCTTGACGGTGGAATCGGTTCATGCCCGAGCATCCGCTCCGACTACCGGCAGGGCAATATCTACAAGGATGACTTCTGGGAAGTATGGCAAAACAAGTTCCAACCCTACCGCGACAGGGAATGGATGAAGACCGGACCATGTGCCGACTGCTCCTTCTGGCGCTACTGCGAAGGAAACGGCATGCACCTCCGCGACTCAGACGGACGCCTAATGCATTGCCACCTCTCTTGAAAATAATATCTTCAGAAGAAAAATTATAGGCTGATATCTTATTTTTTGCCCCGGCGGATAGAGGTATTCAGCCAATAAGCTAACGAAACTGAAAGGGTACGCTGCTTGCCGTTGCCGTAATAAGTGACTGTGGCAAGACCGAGATCGTATTCAGCCTTAAGCGTGAAATGACGATAGTTGATGTTGAGCGCAAAGGCTAATCCAGCATCTGCCCGGTTACTTGGTCTGTATGGCGCAATGCCATCGGTGCTTTCCGTGTAAGAAAATGTCGCTACTCTCGCTTCATATGGCTGATTGAAATTATCCAGTCCAGTGACGAAAGAGTCGCCGTTTATACCCGCCGCGAAGTATCCCCCTGCTTCCGGTTTAATACTAAACTGTTTGCCCAAATTGAATTTATACCCAGCCATCAGAGGGATCTGAAGATAATTCATCTCCGCAAATTTTATGGAGCTGATTCTTACGTATCCCATATTATCACCCGATGTTGTTGCACCCTTGCGGATATATGCAAATCCGGATTCAAAAGAGATATGATTGCCGAGGGTATATTCAGCGTTCACCCCGATCTTAAAGCCATTTCGGGCGGTTGATTCGTATTCCTCCACAGCAAGTGTGTTGTTAACATATCCTGCCTCTGCTCCGAAATTCCAACCTTGTGCAAGTCCATTGAGTGGAATTGCAAGTAAAGCGGCCGTTGCCATTTTCAATAAAGAATGTTTCATATTGAAGTTGTTTTATTTCGTTGTTTCGTTGATAAGACGCGAACATCAACGAAAAGTCCTACTCCAAAAAAAAATATTTTGAACTGGCTGATCATAGCATATGATCTCTTATTAAACTTACAGGGTGCTGAATTTGAAATTCAGCACCCTGTGTTTCTGATTTGAGTCTTCTCTGAAGATTAGCCTTCTGAGATAGCGTCGCTCGGGCAAACCTGTGCGCAGCTGCCGCAGTCGATGCAGGTGTCCGGATTGATGTGGTAGATATCGCCCTCTGTGATAGAGTCAGTGGGGCATACGCTCTGGCAAGTGCCACATGCGACGCAGTTGTCGCCAATTACATAAGCCATAATTGTAATTCTTTTAAAGGTTTGTTATTTTTATAAGTGTTATCAGCTCGTTTTGTAATGCAAATTTAAACCTAAATCCACAATCCACCAAACATTCAGCCCATAAATCGACTGCTCAAACCCTAATTTAGACACCGTCTAAACAAATATCAATTCCCAAAAAGATAGTAAATCTTCTTGAGAAACAAGACTCCCGACCGATAAAAATCATCGGTCGGGAGTCACCCGTATTTATATCTATTTATATCTATTACAAGCACCTATGACTTGTTATAGCCTGAACACAGCTAATTATGAAATATGCATTGTGCATCGTGAATCAGTGCTTGTCCTTATAAACTTTGATATCCTTAGATTTCTGAGGTGCATCTTCAAATCCTCTCAGGCGAAGAAGAGCTTTTGCATCAGGAGCATGACCTCGGAAATCTTTGAAGAGCTCAGTGGCGTCCTTATCGTCGCCGCTCTCAAGGATATTCTTCTTATAGACTTCCGCTGTCTTCTTGTCGAAGATACCCTTCTGCTGGAAAAGCTCCCAGGCATCCGCCTCAAGCACCTGTGCCCAAAGATAAGTGTAATATCCTGAAGCATATCCGTCATCGCCAAAAATATGCTTGAAATAGGGAGAGCGGTAACGGTAGGTGATCTCTTCCGGCATGCCGATCTGCTCTGCAAAAGCAGCCTCAAAGCCCGGTACATCTACATTCTCTCCGTCAGTCTTTCCCCACGCCAAGTCCAGAAGGGCAGCCCCCGCAAGTTCTGTAGTGATGAATCCTTGGTTAAATTTGGCGGCATCCTGAATCTTCTGGATCATTTCCTCGCTGATTGGTTCTCCTGTCTTGTAATGCTTGGCATAGTAGCGGAGCACTTCGGGAGAGGTGGCCCAGTGCTCATTGAGCTGTGAAGGAAGCTCAACGCAGTCACGGTCTACATTAGTGCCGGCAAGTGTCTTATATTTTGACTGTCCGAGCATACCCTGAAGACCATGACCAAATTCATGGAACATTGTCTCCACTTCATCAAGGGTCAGGAGTGCAGGCACATCACCTGCCGGACGAGAGAAGTTGCATACATTGTATACAATCGGACGCTTCATGACACCATCAGCATACATTCCTGCAGGCTGCATCTGCTCCATCCAGGCTCCCTGCACCTTCGTGCTGCGTGGGAAAAAGTCTGTCATGAATACAGATATGTGTTCCCCGGTCTTCGCATCCTGCACATCATATACAGTCACTTCGTCCATATACTTCGGAGCATCAGGCATCTCTACGAGCTTAATGCCATATAGCTTCTCTGCACAATAGAAAAGACCGTCCTTCACATTCTCAAGTGAAAAATAGGGCTGGATATCGGCATCGCTAAGACCAAATTTCTGCTCCTTGACCTTGCCGGCATAGTAATAATAATCCCACGGTGCAATCTTGAAACCACCACCGTTTGCGTCGACGTATGCCTGCATATCTGCCACTTCCTCCTGCGAACGCTTCACTGCCGGCTCAAACACCTGAAGGAGCAGGCTTTCGGCTGCCTCCGGAGTCTTCGCCATCACCTTTGCTGTCTGCATCTGAGCGAAATTGTCGAATCCCATGAGCTTCGCTTTCTCCGCACGGAGTTTGACGATCTTTTCAATTATGGGATAATTGCTGTTTGCGCCATAGCTCGCAAGTGTAGTATATCCTTTGTAGATTGCTTCACGCAAGCCGCGGTTGTCGGCTGATTCAAGCACCGGCAAACGGCTTGGAGCACGAAGGGTGAATACCCACAGTCCATCAAGACCCCGCGCTGTAGCCTCTTCAGCAGCTGCTGCCACTACATTCTCAGGAAGGCCCGCAAGGTCTGCCTTGTCATAAACCGTCACGAAAAATTCATTGGTGGCATTGAGAAGGTTCTTATTAAACTGTATGAAAAGTTTTGAAAGCTCATCGTTGATCTTGACGAGCTGTTCTTTCTTTTCAGGAGAAAGGGCTGCCCCTTGCTCGGCAAACTGACGGTAGTATTTCTCTACAAGACGTTTTTGCACGGGTGTCAGACCCATTTTATCGCGCATATCATAAATGGACTTGATGCGGTCAAAGAGCTGCTGGTTAAGCATCACTTTGTTCTGGGCATCGTTGAGAAGAGGAATTGCTTCTTCCGACATGGCTGCAAATTCAGGAGTCTTCATGCAGCTGTCATAGTGATAGAAGACACTGGTCACCCTCTCAAGAATCGGAGACAGGTTTTCGAGCGGCACAATCGTGTTGTCGAAATCCGGGGTAGCCCTGTTGCGCAAGATGTTCATAAGGTTCTGCTCCTGCTGCTCGATTCCGGCCTTGATGGCGGGAATGAAATCAGATGTCTTGATCTGCTCAAATGGAGGGATCTCATACTTTGACGTATAAGGCTCCAAGAAAGGATTGCTTTCTGCCATTGCTGTCATTGTCGATGCGGCTATCAATAATGATGCCGCCATTGCTTTAAAATTTCCCATTATCTAGTTTTTTGATTCATACATTGTCAATTGATTTCATAGTTTTCCTCTTTTCAAAGCCCGTGGTATAAAACTCAAGTGAGATCCTATTGCTTTCATCGCACCATAATGGGCAGACATAATCTTGAATCTCTCTATAAGTGACGCTTTCTTATTCTTCTCGGTCATTCCATCAGCAAGATAATCGATCGTCACTCTCTTTAGATTCACTCGGTCGCCCGCCCTGGAAGCCTTTATGCAACGGATACACCAGTCATAGTCAGATGAAAACTTATAGTCGGTGTCATATAGAGGTGCCAAGTCTCTTCTGACCATAAATGCCTGATGACATATCAGCATGCCTTGACTGAAACTGTCGAGGGTCAGAATCGGAGGGGCTGAGAGATGACGCGGCCCGATGCGTTTGCCTTCAATATCCACTATGTCTGTGTCGCCATAAATTATATCCGGAGCTGAACTCTCTATCGCGTCGGCATAAGCCTTGAGTGTATCAGCAGAATGAAATTTATCCCCCGAATTCAGGAAGAGAATATATCGCCCGTGTGAAAGCTTTATTCCCTTGTTCATGGCATAATAAAGTCCATTGTCCGGTTCACTGATGATACGCAGTGAAGGAGAACCCATTTTTCGGGCTATCATTATTGTTTCATCCTTGGAGGCGCCATCCACGACAATGTGTTCAAAATCAGTAAATGTCTGTTCAGTGACTGATTCCATTGTGATCGGAAGGGTTTCCGCAGCGTTGAAGGTGATCGTTATCACCGATATTAGAGGTCTCTTATCCATCTTCTATTCCATTAAAAATCTATTTCAAGTACATAGACCGGTTCAGAATCAGATCCGGTCTCTGCCACTTTCTCTCCGTCACCCTGATGACTTGCCTGCACAAAGACATTCAGTTTCCTCTTCTCGTTCCAAAGATTCATATCATGTGAAGGCTCCCACGCATCGACACTGAAATCCGTAAGGTCTGCTACCGTCCAGTCTTTTTTACCCAGATTGGGGGTGTAAGCTACGCTGACCTTGCCTCCTCTTTCTTGATCCCGGAAAATGTAGCAAGCCTTTTTGCCGTCAGAGACAATTCGAGGTCGTGCTATCGGTATCATCTTGGTCCCTCCGCCTGAGAGAGAAAAGGGCTCTTCACGGTTTCCCACAATGCTCATTTTCCAATCCTTTCCATCATGCCACACAAGCCGGTATTGTGGCACCTTGCTGTCCTGGTCTCTCCAGTAAGTGGCAATGAACGGATGTCCCTTGCTGTCGGCTGTCATGCTCGTCTGGTTGATCAGTTCTGAGTTTTGAGGTATTGCCCACGCCTTTTCTGCCGTCGCTTCAATGATAGGCAATTGATAGTGACTTCCGTCGCTGCGTTTCCAGGTCTTTCCCCCATCGTCTGACATAGCATAGCAAAGATCATGGTTTGTCTCGACAAGCCATGTCTCACGCCACACCCAAGAAAGATGGAGTTTTCCCTGAGGGTCAGCATACATTTGCCAGTATGCGTTGCGTTTTCCTTCTCCATCTATAAGTATATCATGAAGTCTTTCCCATTCCTTAGCTTTAGTATCGTAATGGTTCAGCACAAGGTTTCCTCTTCCTGAAGCTCCTGATCTATAGGCAAATATCAAGTCACCGTCGGGCATGGTGTAAAATTCAGGATAAGTGACGTCCTGCTCATCCTTACCCGTCATCGGCATCATGTCGCCAAGTTCAAGACTCCCCGGAGCCACCGAGCGTGCATAACGCAGAGGATGACCATGATGGTCAAACGACACATGGATATATCCATCGCCATCCACCCCAATACTGATCACATTATGGGCATCCTTGATGTTGCCTTTATATTGTGTCTTATGAAGAGTCCATTCTTCAGTGCCCGATTTTCTTTTCCCGAGTGTCAGATATCCATCTGGATCATAATATGATATATATTGCGTATCGCCATGCGTTGCAAGTGAGCTACCCCGAAACACTGCAGTGTTGACCGATGTCGCGGCATACCCATCACCCACTTCAATAAGTTTCCCTTTCACCCCCTTGGCTGAAGCAAGAAGTGTGGAGGCCACTATTAAAAAGGCTAAGATTATATGATGTTGTCCCTCTTTGATCATACTCTATCTCTTACAGAAATTGTTTCCTTTTACAAAATTATCCATTTCAATCCTAATTTCCAAATTTAACCTAATTTTTTACGTTTCATTGAACTTTTTATATCTTTTTAAGGTTTAAATTGCAATAGGTGGAATGCCATATGCATTCCTTAACACGATTCCATTATGAAAAACACTTCTGCACTTGCAATTTTATTTGCTTTGACAGCATCCCAGTTCTCATTCGCACAGGATCATCACAGAGCCATGACGTTTGACGCACCCGCTCGAAAGACTGCAAAAGTTTCACAAGCAAAGGACACTCTACAGACTCCTCCTGCTGAGGTAGCTTCAGCAGTGCCCGCAGAACTACGTTTGAGATCAAATTCTTTAGTAGATGATCAGAAAGAAGCTCTCTTGCGCGACCATAAGATAATCTATATCGACGGACGCCCTGAGAATCCTGACTCCAAGCAGCATCAGGACTCCATTCGTGATCTTGTAGAAAATTTCTTCTACGATCAGTTTCAGAGTTTCTCCGATCCCGCTGCGCCATACTTCCTGTTCATGGGTAAGAATGCGGAACTCGCTATGGGTATTGGAGGTTGCGTAAGGATCAGGGGCTGGTATGATTTTGATGCAGCCATTCCTGCTAACAGTTTTACTCCATACCTTATTCCGATGGTGAAGGATCCTGCCAACAACAGTAAGCTCGGTGCTACGCCTGCAGGATCAACACTATTCTTTCGTGTAATCGGAAAGAACAAGACTTTCGGCAATTATCAGCTCTACATAGAGGCTAACTTCAATGGATACGGAGGCACTGATTTCCACCTCAAAAAAGCTTATGCCCAACTCAACAACGTGACTCTTGGCTATGCTTCGTCTACATTCTCCGATCCGGCAGCTCTCCCACCGACGGTAGATGCCAACGGCCCGGCCAACAAGATATCTCCGACGTCTGTCCTCGTAAGATGGATGAATACTTACAAACAGCGCTGGACTGTGGCCGGTTCGGCTGAGCTTCCCAAAAATGCGGCTGTATCTACAGTGGCAGGAAAAATCGGAACAGCAAGCCAAACATTGCCGGATTTCGCTGCTTTCATACAGTATGCCTGGGGCAAAAGCGAGCATGTAAGACTTGCCGGTCTGGCCCGCTCTCTCCCTTATGAGGATATTCTCAGCCACGAACGCCATCACAAATTCGGATGGGGAATGCAACTCTCTACTGTTGTGCATCCAATTTCCCCGGTTACTCTTTATGGCACATTCAACTGTGGGGAAGGACATGAAAGCACTACAGGCGATCTGCAGGTCGGCAACTATGACCTTGTCCCATCTCCTCATAACCCGATGGATATGTATGCACCGTTCTCTCTCGGCTGGTGTGTCGGCGCTCAATATAATTTCCTGCCAAACCTGTTCGCCTCTGTCTCATATTCCGACAGCCGCTATTTCCCGCGTAGTCCACGCGAGGCATCTGAATACAGATATGGAAACATTTTCACAGCAAATGTATTCTGGAATCTGACTCCGCGCATTCAAGCCGGATTGGAATTTGACACGGGCGTTCGTAAGAACTGGAGCGGCAATTCCCGTCGCGCCGATCGGCTCGGAGTGATGGCACAATTCTCTTTCTAATGACACAAGATTTAAAACTTATAACTTAATACGTTTTACTATACCTAAAAGGCCGCACCGGAGAATAATCCCGATGCGGCCGAATTCTAATTTTCACTCCTCCCATCTGAACACAGCCCCGTTCCTACGTGCCGGATCAGCTCCATTATAGTCCATTGAATAAGGACTTCCCGTAGTGGGACTCTTACCTACATACTTATGTGTCTTAGTCGACATCAACATAAACTCCTTGTCGAGATAATCCTGCCACATGAACTCCTCAGCTTTTGACTCATCATTCGTCAATCTGACATCGCCCGGAAGTCCTTCTCCCGCCACGAACACATATCGTCCATCACCGGTCTGAAGGATCACCTTGCCGTTGCCTCTGTCAATGACATTGAACTCGGTCTGAGGATTCCTTGCACCAAAGGCTGTGTCGTGAAGCAATCCATGGCGTGTGGCATGCATTGGAAGCCCGGTAGCAAGATTTATAATTCTGAATGTCTTTCCATATGGAATATTACCGCGGCGGTCAGCCTTAAGTTCATCTACAGTGAAATTGTCAAATTCAGCAAAGCCTCCATTCTTTCCATTTTTGTTAAATGCGAAAAGTCCCGGACGCGAGCCTTGGAATGTTATTAGCTGGTAACTGAGCGTCATGTCATCGCCGAGAGGCTTGAAAGTCACCCCATCTGTGGAGTAGCAATATCTTGCCCGATCCATATCATAATCTCCGTGCAGACGTAGCCATATCTTTTCGGTCTTGGCTGGAAGCACCACGTCAAGGGTATCGTTTTTCAGCTGCTCAAACCTTCGCAATGTCAGCTTGTCTCCATCCTTCACCACTCCGATCCAGCTGCAAGGCACATTTATGTTGCATAGTCCGGCTACATCTCCATCCTTTAATCCTGCAGTATACAACTCTACGGTCACGTCCGACTCCGGACCGACGGCACGCTGGGTAAGTGTGTTGCGGGCCCACATGAGCTGATCGGCAGGCATTGTGTTGAGCCGAAGGCGTCCTTTGTTCAGCTTCCATTTGCTGTCGTCGGGATTATGGTTCCATTGCCATACGCGTCCGAGTGCCTTTCCGTTGAAATCCTCATTGCGCTCATATGGGGCATGGATTGGTTCGGTGTCGCGGGCCGACGTCTCAGGCTTCAGCCATGTGCGTGGCGCACGACCGAGGTTTCCTTCAAGACCAATCATTGGCCAACCATCCTTCCATGTGATCGGAGCCAGTCCCGGAACTCTTCCGATAGAATGGAAATCCTGCATCAACACTGCCCACCATTGCCCGTCGGGAGTATCTACGATTCCTCCCTGATGAATATTGGAGGCTGCTGTTTTGTCCTTATCCGGCATGTCCACACCTACAGGATGGTCATCAGGCATTATTCTACCCTTGATCCTTGTCATGGGAGCGGCATGATATCCGAATGTCTCGTCAGCTGTTATCACACGTGTCTCATATGGTCCCCAAATATTGTCAGCACGGCTGCAGAGTGTGCGGCCATTCGGAATATAATCAGTAGATATAAGATAATATTTACCGTCGATCTTATACATATGATGCCCCTCCCCGACTCCGTTTCCTTCAGGAATTATGACTCTTTCCGTTCCTTCTATCGGGCCGGACATATCCGGGTGCAATTCGGTACACTTCACCTCTCCGTAGCCATGAATGGCATATATCTTTCCGTCGTCATCAAACAAGACGCCAAGATCATATATATTGCCCTTCATATTGGAATGCTTCCACGGACCTTCAATTTTGTCACTTGTGAAGCATTGCAGCCCCTTGCCGTTGACATTGCTGTAGAGATAGAACTTTCCGTCATGGTGCCGGATGCAAGGAGCCCAGATTCCCTGCCCGTAGATTTCCTTTCCGTTCTTGAGAGAGAAAGCATCGTCATCGAAATCAAAGCGGTCAAAACAATACGATACATTTTCCCAATTGACAAGGTCTTTCGAATGAAGTATCACAAGGCCGGGAACACTATGCATTGTAGTGCCGGCAAGGTAATAGTCCTCACCTACACGAATGACGTCAGGATCGGAAAACTCATCATAAAAGAGAGGATTAGTAAAAGTGCCGTTTCCATTATCCGCACTCCAAGATTTTACATCGCGTTGAATCGAATCTGCATACGCATTCCCTGCAGGATATGACAACAACGCCATTCCTGTCAAAACTCCAAAAAATACTAACTTTTTCATCATGACATTAGAGTAGTATAAATAAAAAAAGACACACTCATTACTGAGTGTGTCTTCGTAAGGCGGCGATTACCTACTCTCCCGCTTTCGCAGTACCATCGGCGTTACAAGGTTTAACTTCTCTGTTCGGAATGGGAAGAGGTGGAGCCCTTGTGCTGTCATCACCTGAATATCCTGAAAGAGCACTGACCGCGGAAGCGGCGGGAAGACATCCTGAGCCAACTTTGTCGGCAAAGTACGGGTTGTTTGTTTCTCCCGGAA
>JAIDUH010000050.1 GCA_029060285.1 Muribaculaceae bacterium
TCCTTCTTCATGAAGCGAAATCTGCTCGCAAAGCTGACGAAATCTTAATAAAAAAATAAGTCGAAACAACTTCAATACAATGATAATCATGGAAAAGAAAATAGCAAAAGATCTTCTGAGTGTCGGCGCAGTATTCCTACGCCCTGAAAACCTCTTCACATGGGCCTCCGGCATCAAGAGCCCGATGTATTGCGACAACCGTTTGACTCTCTCATATCCCGAAGTAAGGAAAGACATCGAAGAGGGTCTTGCAGAACTGATCACAAAATATTATCCTGAGGCAGAATCTCTCATGGGAACTTCAACAGCAGGCATCGCACATGCCGCCATCACAGCTTGGCTACTCAACAAGCCTATGGGCTACGTGCGCGGCGGAGCAAAAGATCATGGCCGCGGCAACCGCATCGAAGGGAAGTGCGAACCGGGAACAAAAGTCGTTGTCGTTGAAGACCTCATATCTACCGGCGGAAGCTGCATAGAAGTAGTGGAAGCGCTTCGCGAAGAGGGTGCTGAAGTGCTCGGCATCGTTTCTATATTCACATACGGAATGAAGAAAGCCACCGATCGCCTTGCCGCAGCCAATGTCACCAATCATTCTCTCTCTAATCTTGATACACTTGTAGAAGTGGCAGCCGAAGAAGGCTACATCGAACCGGTCTGGAAAAACCGTATCCTCAAATTCCGCGACAATCCAAGCGACACATCCTGGATGGAAGCATAAATTCTTTTGGACGATGAAACATCTGATCGACCCTACCGACCTGACGGTAGAAGAAACCCAAGAAATAATAAACCTTGCCCTCGACATCATCGCCAACCGGGCAAAATATTCAGAAAAGTGCAAGGGGAAGAAACTCGCCACCCTTTTCTACGAACCTTCTACAAGAACACGCCTGAGCTTCACAGCGGCAATGATGGAACTTGGAGGCAACGTGCTCGGTTTCGCGGATGCAGCAAGCAGTTCTGTAAGCAAGGGTGAGACCGTGCGTGACACAGTGCGCGTGGTTGAGAATTTTGCCGACATCATCGCCATGCGTCATTTTTTGGAAGGTGCCCAGCTTGCAGCCACCGAAGTGAGCCGTGTGCCAATCATCAATGCCGGCGACGGAAGCCATGCCCATCCTACCCAAACACTCACAGACCTGCTGACGATCACCCGTGAACTGGGAAGACTTGACAATCTGACTATCGGATTCTGCGGCGACCTCCGATTCGGACGCACTGTCCATAGCCTCATCAAAGCTCTATCCCGCCAAAAAGGGATTAAGATTGTGCTTATCGCTCCCCCACAACTTCGGCTTCCCGACTATATAAAGCAAGACGTATGCGACCGCCTTGGCCTCGAATATAAAGAAGTGGACACTCTCGAGGAGGCTATGCCGGAACTGGATGTGCTGTACATGACCCGAGTGCAGAAAGAACGTTTCCTCGATGAAGATGAATATGAAGCAGTGAAGGATTCATTTGTGCTCGATTGTGAGAAAATGAAACTCGCCAAAGAGAAGATGGCAGTGCTTCACCCACTTCCCCGCGTAAATGAAATCCTTGAGGAGGTTGATGCTGACCCAAGGGCTGCCTATTTCCGCCAAGTCGAAAACGGCAAATTTGTGCGTATGGCCCTTATCTCGAGTCTTCTTGACTGGAAAGAAGACCCTAAGCACGACATGCCGAAGCAGGAAGAAATAGAAGTTCCCGACAATCTGCGCTGTGAAAACAAAAAGTGCATCACACGTAACGAAAAATCTCCACGCCGTGCCTATAGGGCTGCCGACGGATCACTCCGCTGCCGCTATTGCGACCACAAATTTAAATGATAGTTGTCGGGTTATCGGGTTATCAAGTTTTAAGGTTATCGGGTTATCAGGTTGAAAACGCGATAACCAGACAACCCGAAGACTTGACAAACCGACAACTTGACAACCCGACAACCAACTCACTACAGGTAAAAAAAAGATTCACCATTTTGGAACCACTTAAGCATGAATGCGGCATCGCCATGATCCGTCTTCGCAAGCCAATCAGCTACTATAAAGAAAAATATGGGAGCTATGCGTATGCTCTCAACAAGCTGTATCTTCTGATGGAGAAACAGCACAACCGCGGTCAGGAAGGAGCCGGAGTCGGAGTAGTCAATCTTAAAGCCACTCCGGGACATGAATACGTATGGAGAGAACGAGAGCTCGGCACGCAAGCCATCCAAGAAATTTTCAACCGCATCGGGAAGCGACTTGCGGAAGTCGGCCTTGAAAGCATGACTCCGCATGAAGCTGAGACCGAAGCTCCAATGATAGGAGAAATTTACCTCGGGCATCTTCGATACTCCACCACCGGGAAAAGCGGAATGTCGTATGTCCATCCATTTCTTCGCCGCAACAACTGGAGAAGCCGTAACCTTTTGATGTGCGGCAACTTCAACATGACCAATGTCAATACGTTGTTTGAGTCAGTAGTAAGCCGAGGGCAGCACCCTCGTCTGCACAGCGACACCATCATACTGCTCGAGATGCTCGGATACGCCCTCGACAAAGAAAATCATCGCCTTTACAGACTCCACCGCAATGACGATGCCGAGAACTTCGTAGACAAGAATCTTGAGGAAATAATAGAAGAGGAGCTTGACATACGCAACGTGCTCAGGGCATCGGCTCCTGAATGGGACGGGGGCTACGTGATATGCGGAGCTACAGGCTCCGGCAACGTCTTCGTATTCCGCGATCCAAACGGAATTCGCCCGGCATACTATTACATCGATGATGAGATAATCATAGCCACTTCCGAGCGTCCACAGATTCAGACAGTGTTTGGAGTGCCACAAGAGAGAATCAAGGAACTTGAACCGGGAGAAGCCCTATTGGTATCAATAGATGGCAATCCCACGGTAGAAAGGATACTTCCTCAGGAATCCAATTCAAAATGTAGCTTCGAAAGAATATACTTCTCGCGGGGCAGTGATTCAGAAATCTACAAGGAAAGAAAAGAATTAGGAAGGTTGCTCGTTCCGAAAGTTGTAGACTCAGTAGAGGGCAACATAGCACATACCGTTTTCTCATACATACCCAACACTGCGGAAGTGGCATTCTACGGATTGGTGGAAGGGATCGAGGAGTATCTCAACGACTATAAGACAGAGCGTATCCTTGCTCTCCAAAGTGACGGCAAACTTAATCGCGAATCAATAAGGAAAGTGATGGAAGCCGAGGTAAGGATTGAGAAAGCCGCCATCAAAGACATAAAACTGCGCACATTCATCGCAGAAGGAGATGTGCGCAACGACCTTGCTGCACATGTATACGACATTTCTTACGGATGTCTCCGTCCGGGGATAGATTCGCTTGTAGTCATCGACGACTCCATAGTAAGAGGCACTACACTCAAACAGTCTATCCTGAATATGCTCGCCCGACTGCACCCGAAGAAAATAGTTGTGGTCTCATCATCTCCACAGGTAAGATATCCTGATTATTATGGCATCGATATGAGCCGTATGGATGAATTCATCGCATTCAAAGCTGCCGTAAGCCTACTGAAAGAGCGTGGAATGGAATATGTCCTCGCATCTACCTATGCCGCCTGCAAAAAAGAAGTGGAGAAAAAAGAAGGTGAAAAACTCACCAACCATGTCAAGAACATATACTCACACTTCTCAGACGATCAGATATCGCGGAGAATCGCAGAGATGGTAAGGCCGTTGGACATGGAGGTAGAAATTGTATACCAAACAGTCGAAGGTCTGCACAAAGCTTGTCCGAATCATCCCGGCGACTGGTATTTTTCCGGAAATTATCCCACACAAGGAGGTATCAGAAGAGTAAACCAAGCCTACATTGACTGGTATGAAGGAAAGACGGGAAAAAGGAATTGACAAAATGGATAATAAAACGGACATCATAGACAAAACTGAACTGGAGGAAATGAAACAGCTTCTAAAGGAGGAAGTCGGTTTCCTTCCCTCCGGTGATGGACTCGACCGCCTGCTCAGCAATGCAGAATGGCTCCATGTAGACTCAAAATATGTAGTGATCGAGATGGGAAAGACATGTCCGGATGTTTTTATCCTAAAAGACGGAATAGTACGGGTATGGGATTTTGATGGCGAAAGGGAAAGGACTTTTGGCTTTGGACTTCCAGGCACTATATTCGAATCAAAACACTCATTCGTGATGCATGGCCCGTCGTATTATCAGGCAGAGACATGCTGTCCTTCCACTATACTGCGTATCGCTGAAAAAGACTTTTGGGATATGGTGGAACAAGACCATAGTTTTGCAATCTTCATGCTACATAATGCATATGGGGAGCTTTACAGTCATGAATTTAAGGAGAGCACCATCAATAACGGAACTGCCCGCGAAAGATTCGAGGCCATGCTTAAATACCGTCCTGTAATACTTGAAAAGGTACCTCAAAAAATTATAGCTTCCTATCTTGGCATAACTTCAGAATATTTCAGTGTCCTCAAGCGCCGTCTGCTTAAAGGGTGACTATCCTCACTCTTCATTATTTGCAAGATAAAAAAATTTAAAAGTGAATTTCTTAAACCAGATTAAGAGTTATTGTAGATTTTTGGTTTATTTTTGCATCTGAGATCGATAATGTAGAAAAACTACGCAATTATCAACCATAAACCAACAATAAAGCTTATGAGGAGATTTTTACTTGCACTGACAGCGGCAACCCTGACGATGTCGGCATTTGCTACAATTAAAGTGTCCGGGAAGAGCAATGGAGCCGTAAAACCCGGAGTCGCAGGCATATCCACTCAAAAATTTGGAGCTCTCAAGACTCCTTCAGTAATCAACAAAGTCGGCATCACACGTGCGGAAGACAGTGACTTCAAGCCGATTACAGAGGCTCCAGCCGGAGAACTCGTCACAATGCTTGGTTCGTCACAGACTTTCTATATTGATTATGGTGAAGTATCAATGGATGAAACATTTGGAATTGCATACGAAGGAATCTGGACCGATAACGGTGAGGTCTATATCAAGAATCCAATCAGTATGCTTGAGACTGACACCTACATCAAGGGAACCGTTGTAGATGAAGGCCTGAAGTTTGATTTTCCACAACCGCTCTTCAAATCAGTGATTGATGACGAAAGCTTTGACATATATGTAGATGTACTCGAATATGCGGAAATAGAATCGCCTGACGATCCAGACGAGTATTTCACTACTTTTATTCCTTCAGAAGAAACACGAAGCATCATCTTCACAAAAATGGAAGATGGAAGCTACTGGATGGAAGACGATTACATGCTTGGAGCCACTTACAATGACGCATGGCAAGGATATGGAGAAATGTCGCTCAACCTTCTTCCTTTTGAAGCAGTTTCCGCAAAAATTCCTGAAGGCATAGAATATGATTTTTCTTACATACTTGCTGATGAACTCACGGGTTGGGATCACACCGTGCTCCGTCCGATCGGTATTGGAGAAAAAGATGGAACCACCTATATCACAGGCATGGCAAGTGGAATGCCGGATGCAGTGCTATACGGCACTTTCGACAAAGAAAAGAACACCCTTACCATTCCTTCTGACCAATTCTTAGGCAAATATTATAATCATTATATCTTCATGATGGCAGGCGTCGGGCTATCTTATTATGACGAATATTGGGGAGAAGACATGTACTCATTTGATATCGTCAATGATCCGCTTGTGCTCAATTATGATCCGAACACAAATGTATTTAAGCCCGTCATCAGAGAAGGTTGCGACTATGCTTACGTGATATTCAATTTTGGAAACGTGGAGACATATCCATGCGAATACTATGCAATAGACCGTATATTCTCTCAAGGAGAGATCACTGATTATGCCCCGATAGCTCCGGAAATTCTCGATTTCTACGACATCAGTATCATGGATCCTGAATATACATATGCATTGGAATTCAATATATATGGCGACAATAAAGAGGGACAGATATTGATCGACAACAATATCTACTACAACATCTACATCAACGGAGAACTCTACACATTCACAGCTGAAGAATATCCCGCTCTCCTTGAGTCAGGCGTCAAAGAAGTGACTGACGTGCCGGTATTCCTGGAAGCAGGCGACGACATATTCTGCTCAGGAAACTACCACGGCATTGCTTTTAAACGTAATGATATCGAGACTGTTGGCGTCAGGGCTTTATATATCGACGGCGAAACCCGCGCAGAAAGTGAAATAGTCACAGTCAATACAGACGGCGAAACTGTATCTGTAGGCAATCTCCTATCTAATCCCAAAACATTGACAGAGATGTTCGACATCAATGGCAGAAAGATTGCCAATCCGGCAAAGGGAAGCATAGTTATAAAGCGTACAACTTCCGCCGACGGCAATGTCACTGTTGAAAAACTCATCAAACATTAAACATTGAACATTTAGAACAACCATTTACCCGCGTCCGGTTCATTCCGCCGGACGCGGGTTTTCTTTTTGTAACATCACTTCCTCTGCTTCCATAAGTTTCCGACATCGCTGCTATTGAAGTTGTTTAAACTTATTTACGAATTCAAAAAATCAATATAAAACACTAAAAATATGATTCTTTTTATTAAT
>JAIDUH010000051.1 GCA_029060285.1 Muribaculaceae bacterium
TGACCAACCCTCCCCTCCCCTATTTTCTTTCCCGATTTATATTTAAGTTAAAAAATGACCAATTTTAGCCTTTGATAATCGATTACATCTCGATATCTCTACAATGTAGAAATAATTTGCAAAATTAAATCACCTGAAAGTAACTTAATATCAAGCACTTTCAGGTGATTTTCGTATTTCTAAGGCTTTGAGCTTTCTATTTTTATTATGATCAATCCAACATCAAGGATATTTTGAAGACTGGATTCTCATTTTTGGGGATTTTTTCATTGCCTAATGGTTTTACCATTGCATATGGTGACACCTCTCCCTCACTTCTAACTTCTGAACATAATGGTAAATTAAACTCTAAAGAAAGATCTGGATGTATGCTCATAAGACTTTCTATAATTTCTTTTGGAATAGCAATGAAATGATCATTGTATGAAATACCAGATGAGTCTACATTATAGATTCCGTTTATCTCCCAACGTCCATTTTTTTCGTCAGATACCCTTGGAAACACCACAGCCTTCACTTTTGCGAGAATTGGATATTCTGAATCAAACGATGAATCGGTCAAAAAAAATGAATTCTCATTTTCTTCGATTACCGTTATCATATCTTTCTTTGAGTGCAGTAACGTGATCCCATGAGTTGCTCGTTTTTCAAGATCTATACACCACTGGGCAATATCTTCAATAAATCCGAAATTTCCACTTTTCAGGAATTCTTGAAATGTATAAATATGCAATTTGCTCTTACTGGAAGATTTCTCATTGTTCAAAACTTGGCAATGTCTGAAAGACGCAGTTTTATATCCCTTCCCTTCGTAATATCTTCTCAAATGAGAGTCTGCCGGTATCAAAAACGTGAGATCGTATCCTCTGTCTTTTGCCGAGATTTCAGCTTCTTTCATTAGATTTGTCATTATTCCTCTTTTGCGAAAAGAAGGATGTGTAGCAAGCCCACAAAGATACATACCTTTCAAAAGACGGTACTCTCCTCTTTCATCGTACGCTTGAAAATAGTATTTCACGCCCAAAAGAGATGCGATAAGTTTATTTCCATCATAGACAGTAAAAGCATTCTCAGGCTTGTAATAAGTGTCAAATACGAGGTCAATATAGCGAGTGGAATCATGGAAAGTGTTCTTCCATAACTCCTTCATGTCCCTTTTTATTTTTTCAATCTTAAGATCTGAATACATGAAATTTTTCATAAGCATAGAAATGCCCCAAGATCCGATTCTTTATCTACCTGACACTCTGTAGGCAAGCCTCTGACGAATCTTCCAATGCCATCAAGAGTATTCACACTTAAATTAAGAAGCCATGGGTAGTCCTTATTTCCTGTCATAGATAGCACGCATTCAGCTCCTGGATATTCTTCTTGCAGGAGTAAGGCTCCATAGTTAGTTAGTCTCACTTCAACGTCATATACAGGCTTTGAGGGGTCAAAAACAAAGCCGAATAAATCCGGTCGTAAGTCTCTTTTCGAACTGCTGCTTTGCGTACAATTTTTGTCGAGGATCTTCGCATCTTTCCATCTTAAGGTCTTGAAAAGGCGTACGTCACGAGTTGATACATCATATCCCAAGATACATTTCGATTCTGGAAATACTTGAAAAACTTCAATTTCTCGGTCGTTGACTCCGCTTCTTGATGTGTATTCCTTTAGTAGAACTCTTTTCTTGGAGTTTCGCGCCTCATAAATAGCTGCCATTCCGATCCCTTCTTTATCTCCTGCGAGATGGTATTTCTTAAGAAGAGTCTGATCTCTGACAGTGTGGCTCATTGGGACGGTTGCTCCGCTTGTACGGATATATGACTCGTGGATCTCTTCGGGTCTATTACAGTCAGGATGAAAATGAACCATATCGCCACGATAACTGTCTACGTGAATACGCAGAATTTCAAAACCCTCATTGTTCATCTCAATATTATAAGTAATATTGGCGGTGGTCACGCTTTTCTTTTGAGCCCTTGATTTATAGGCTATGAAGGAATTATCTATAATATTCTTTAGATATGTCCTGTAGCGGTCTGCATTAGGTTCAGATATCCTTCTGTCTTCATAAAGAAGATTGTAGTCGTGGGCTATGCCTGATGCTATGCCGTTGTCTCTAACTCCTATTAGAAGCTCTCCTCCCGTAGTTGAATTTAGAAATCCACATATAGTCTTTAATATAGCCCATTTTTGAGTTTCCGGTTCGTACTCGGCATTCCCTTTCAGTTTATTTTTAGGAGGGCATACGGCCGACGTCTTGAACTCCAACGTGTCACTCTCTACTCCGTAATAAGTAGTAAGATCCGGACTTCTATACTGGTCATCTACGTCAAGAGTTCGTGCTAATTCAAGCTTGATACGAGCTATTTCTCTGTCATCTATCTTTCCTATCAATCGGTTGGAGGCATCTATGAGTCCATCTACGGTATCTTCTATATTCTCATCTGTAGTGATTCTTTCAGTAGAATGGTCAATTTCGGGCTCCTTGTAATTGCGTATCATCGAAATGATCCGTTCATGTTTTTCAACTTCCGGAATCCCATCGAGAATAGGTCCATGGGATAATGAAATTGACATAGGAGAGGCTCCTCCTACAAATCTTGCAACAGCAATTTGATACTCAAGCTCATGTCGTATGTAGGCGCTAATTGTATAGTCTCCTGCTGTAATCGACAGCATAAGAGCTGACTGCAGACATAACAAACGAGGCATTGTGTCTGAAAGAAGACGCTGATGACTCATTAATATATTACTTATTTCTCTTACTCCACTGCTGTCAATCTCGTTAATTCGGGAATCTGCTGAGTTTATTGGTATACTTTCGTCACAATATTTGATAAACTGACCAAAAATATAGATGAAGCATTCGTGCTGATAAGATTCCATATCGATGATGGGATCATCCAATCCATATATGTCGAAATCATCCACAATTGAACCATTGATAAGAACAGTACCGGGGATTACTTTGGGTGAATTTATTCTTATAGTCAACGGTATCTTTTGTTCCATTGCCTCAAGAATTTCCTCTTTTAAACTTTCCTTTCCTCCCTTGCCATACATAACATTCACCACAAAACCGTCTTCCGTGAGCCATTGTGTTCCTGCAGAATAGTCTCCTATATATACACCTGGAAGGGATTCTCCTCTCATTTGATTGGCATATTCATTATAAAATTGATTGAATCCTCCCTTTAATTCAAAGCAAAATTCTTTATTGTCGGGTGTATATTCCACATATAGGCGACGTCCGGGATTGAAAAAAGACAACACTTGGAAAATATCTGCATATCTCAAAGAGTCAGATAAATTAATGTTGATTTTACCTGATATTTTTTCATATTCCTTATTTACGGTTTCTGCTTCTACTTTGACTCCATAGCTCGACCTTATTTTGACAGGTATGATCATGCCCGGAGCATACTTACGTTTTGATTCCACTACACTTGTCTTGACCCCACCCTGGGCTCTTGTCATGAATGTCATTCCCTCAGATATGTCTTCCACTGAATCGGGACTTTTCATATGATCGCTTTTGGGCAGGAGTATTTTTATCCCTTTTCCAAGAGATATGTATTCCGACAAGTTTCCTTTCAGAAAGTCAGTCTTATTGACAGGGGCAGCCAAAACTTCATCTTCTGTAAATACGACAGTCCCTTTTCCTTCATAAAGAGCCTCTTTGCCTCCATTGACATCAAACTTTGTATGGCTTAGATCATGAAGTACCCTTATAGGACTAAATGTCTCCGGATTTTCAATATCATTCCATGTCAAGCCTAAATTTGTGATAGGAGATTTGCGTATACAGTTGGTTGTGACGTAAATCAGATCGTCAGCAATATCTGCATGTGGCATCTTTTGAGCTACGACAAGCAAATTAATCAATCTCCTAATTAGCAAATGTTTGTCTTCGCCTATCTTCTGAGAAGCAATTATAGCTGCCACTATAATGCGGTAGGCCAGGACATCAGATACGATCATTTCAGAGCCGGATAGCTTGAATTCAGGCGATGAAATAAATGTCCTTGATAAGGAAAACTCTGCAAGTTCATCAGCAAGATCAACGAGATAACGACAAGTGTTGAGAAATTCTCCATTGCCTGAATCCTTTTCTCCATTATACTGATATCTCCTTATATAATAAAGAAGTTTCTCAAAGTTTTCAATAATATACTCTTTTCTAATTTCAAGCCAATAATCAGGTTGAGGAAATTTGATAGGTGCCATTATATTTAGTTTTTTATTTTAAATGATTGAAGAGTGAGAAAGAGCAGCTTATGAGTTTCATTTCAGTCGTAAGAATGAATGACCGAACCGTCTTGAAGCTTCTCTTTCAAGCTCTTCTCTAAATTCAGGAGCCGCAATTGAGATGAGGAGTTTCGCCCTTTGTCCAAGATCTTTCCCTCGAAGATCTACAGCTCCATTTTCAGTCACTACATAATTTGTCTGAAAACGAGTCGTGACTACGCCAGCACCCTCGGTAAGCACTGGTTTGATCTTATTCATACCCTTGTTGGTTTTTGATAACATTGCAAGGAAAGACATTCCTCCATCTGATAATTGAGAACCATAGACGAAATCATGTTGTCCACCAATGCCTGAAAATATCTTTGTCCCGATTGAGTCTGCACATATCTGTCCTGTAAGATCAATCTCAAGACAAGAATTTATGCTTACGACACGTGGATTTTGAGCTATCACAAAGGGATTATTAGTCCATGCTACGTCTTTGAAAATAATATCTTTATTCCCATCCATATAGTCATATAGCTTTCTTGAACCAAGAGCGAGAGAAGCTACGGATTTCCCTGGCATTACTTTCTTTTGACTATTGTCAATGATTCCTCGCTCAAGCAATGGAAGAACCCCGTCTGTCATAGCCTCGGTATGGAGCCCCAGATGTTGATGGTTATGAAGTGCCCTTATTACTGCGTTGGGAATGCCTCCTACGCCGATTTGAAGAGTCGCTCCATCCGGTATCAATGCAGCTATATAGTTTCCGATTTTTATCTCATCTTCCGTAGGTATGGCAGTCGGCACTTCAACTAAAGGATCATCTACCATCACAGCAGCAGTTAGTTTGTTGATATGTATTACCGGATCTCCATAACTGAATGGCATCCGTGGATTAATCTGAGCAATGACCCTATCTGCACATTCCACTGCTGCTGTGGCTAGGTCTGCTGACACTCCAAAACTAACCATGCCCTCCTCATTTGGTAGCGAGCAATTAAGCAATGCTACATCGATTCGGCAAGTACCATCACGCATTAGGGCGGGAACTTCTCCGAGAAAACGAGGTATGGTACTTCCATAGCCTTCCTGAATCCAGCGTCTTACTCCATTTGACACGAAGAAACTCTCAACGTTGAATGCCTCAAGATATTCCTTTTTGCAATATGGTGCTTCACCCTTGCAAACGGCAAAAGCTGAGTATAGAGTCACATTTCGTAATTCTTTTCCTCTCTCTGCCAAAGCGTGGCAAAGCACTTCCGGTGTGGAAGTGCTGCCTTGGATGAACACGTGGTCATCGTTTTCAATCAGTCTCACCGCTTCTTCTGCGGTCATATAACGTGGGTTAATGTTCATTCTTAAAAGCTTTTAGCCGTTGGTCTAAAATTTCAAAATCTTCATCTTTCGACAAGGTCGACACGCAGATTCTCACCCCTTCTTGTTCTGATCCTGTGGAAGAAAGTGTAATGGCAGAAATTCCATGTCTAAGAAGTTCCTCCTGTAGTGTTTTGCCATCCATTTTCCCATATCCGGTAGTAAAGAAAAATCCGTCAGATATAGGTCGCTCGCCATCTTTTTCGTACACAATATGGAAGCCGTTGTCTGAAAAGCATTTCTTCATCTTTTCAGCCCGTCGTCCATACTCATACGTTTCTTTGACGAAATTCAGTCTCCCATCACAAGCTGCATTCATCATAGCTGCAAGCGCATGCTGAGCTGAATGTGTTGTGCCTGAACTTGCCGTATATAGCACACCATATACGTAAGCATCTCCAAACGCCGGCATCTCATAGAATTTTGTGAAGAATTCATACTGACGCTCATAGACGTATTTGCTCATAGCGACTATGGCAATCCTCTGCCCGGCATAGCTGAATATCTTAGATCCGGAAATGAGCATTATGAAGTTGTCTGTATATTTTCCAACTGTAGGAATATAAGGAGATTCAAATGGATGACTGAAATCGGTACGGAAATCCATCCCCATATAAGCAAGATCCTCAATGACAATTACGTCATATTTTGTAGCCATTCTTCCTACAATTTCAAGTTCTTCATCTGTAAGATTGATCCAAGATGGATTGTTTGGATTGGAATAGAGCATAGCTGTGACATTCCCTTTTGAAAGAATCTGTTCAAGCTTTTCCTCCAAAGCTTTTCCTCTGTATTCATAAATGTCAAATTGCTCAATGCCAAGTCCAAGAACTTTTGCCTGGTGTCTTTGGGCCGGAAATCCTGGATTGAAGAAAAGAATAGTGTCGCGTTCCTGAAGTCTCTGACATAAAAGAAGCTGCAGTGTAAAACTTGCTTGCATTGAGCCTACGGTTGGAACTATTGCCTTTTCCGGTATATCTATGTCTGTGAAAGCTTTTACGAATCTTGAACCTGCATTTTTCAATTCAGGAATGCCGTTTATTGCGGGATATTTATTTGCTACTCCGTCTCTGAGAGCAGCTATTTCTGCATCAATCCCAAATGCAGAAGCTGGTAAGCCGGGATTGCCCAGTTCCAGATGTACGAATTTCTCGTTAGCTTCATTTTCAAGAGCTGCAGAGAGAGACACAATTTGTCTGATTGTAGCTGTAGAGATATCTATTATTCCGAGCCTGGATGCTGTCTTTGTCAATATTTCTTGTGATAGTGGAAACATAACGATGGCTTTAGATTTTTTACTTTGCTATGTATGAGCTTGCTTTTTCTCGTCCGCAACGATATGCTTTAAGATTAGACTCTACTATTGCTTCTCCCTTAGATGAAAACACATTTGTGATGGCATCTTCAATTTTTTCAGAAGATAAGTCAATGAAATGAGATGCTGCTCCAAGCAAAACCATATTGCTTGATCTCGGAGAAGCGACTTCCTTTGCCATGGCTTCCATGTCAAAAGATACTACGTTTTCAGACTTATTGAGCTCATTTTCTATTATTTCAATATCCGGATAATTTGGAATATTGATGAAAGGAGCGGAGGATGTGACTATCCATCCTTTTGGTGAGAGCAATGGTAGATATCTAAGTGCTTCCATTGGTTCAAGACTGACTATGAGGTCAGCTGTTCCGGAAGGAATCAAGTCAGAATGTATGGGAGAAGATGAAATCCTTAATGTAGATTGCACATCACCACCTCTTTGACTCATTCCGTGCACTTCCGCCTGTTTGATATTCAATCCTTCTTTAAGGGCAGCAACTCCAAGGATCGTCGCTACGCTCAAAATACCTTGTCCGCCGACTCCGGCAAGTACTATATCTGTTTTCACGCTATATTGATTTGAAAGCTGTTTTTTCTTTGGATTGTAGTTCTCGATTCATGAATTTGTCTTCGGTCCTCTATGTGCGCCATGTCGTCGGGCTGTCTGAATGCATTCTCTGCGTGACACAATTACAGTAAGGCCCTTATGGTCGATCGCTTTCTTAAACAGCTCAACCATTTCATCATGATTTTTAGGAAGGGCGTCCACAGTGTGAAGATGATCTGAATTGACACCAAGACCAAGGCAGATTTCTTCAATCTTGCCGGTGCCTTGAGAATCCTGCCCTCCAGTCATTCCGGTTGTCAGGTTGTCTGATATGATGACGAGTATGTTGCTGTTTTCATTTATGGCATCCAAGAGTCCTGACAATCCCGAATGGGTGAATGTAGAATCCCCTATGACTGCCACAGAAGGATGTACTCCTGCTTCTGAAGCTCCTTTCGCCATTGTAATTGAAGCTCCCATATCAAGCACTGTGTGAAGAGCCTTAAAAGGAGCCAGATATCCCAACGTATAGCATCCGATATCTCCAAATACCCGAGCATCTTTATATTCAGCGAGAGCGTCATTTAGTGCTTGGTAGACATCCCTGTGGCCGCATCCCTTGCAGAGTGATGGAGGTCTGGCGACGGTAATATCACTTGCTTCTTTTATTTCTCGAGTAGTTATTGAGTCCAATTCCGGACGGACCTTGATAAGACATTCCATTACTCTGTCAGGATTCAATTCTCCTGTGCGAGCCAATGAGCCATCAAGTTTACCAAAAATTTTAGCCGGAGATTCCATTATACCGCGCAATTTTTTCTCAATGTAGGGTTGTCCTTCCTCTATCACCAAAAGCTCCTTGCATTCGTTGGCAAGTTTCTTTATCATTTCTGTAGGAAGAGGATACTGAGATACCTTTACTGTAGGATATGGACACCCTTCGGGAAAAAGTTCATTGAGATAATTGTAAGCAATTCCACTAACGATTATTCCGAGACTATGATCTTTTCCTTCCTTATAGACATTGTAAGGAGAATTTTCCGAATCTTTTTCAAGATCTTCATATACTGTTATCAACTCTTTATATCTCACTCTTGAGTTGCCGGGCATAAGGACCCATCTCTTTCCATCTTTTGGAAAATGAATTTTGTTTTCGGCCTCAGCCTCAGAATCGACTTCTACGGTTGCTCTCGAATGGCTGAGTCTTGTCACAAATCTTATAATGACTGGAATTTCAAATCTTTCAGAAAGTTTGAATCCATACGTTGCCATTTCATAAGCTTCCTGTTGATTAGAGGGCTCTAGCACAGGGATGAAGGCAAATTCTCCATAAAATCTGGAATCCTGTTCGTTTTGCGATGAATGCATCGAAGGATCGTCAGCAACAGCCACAAGCATTCCTCCGTTGGCTCCTGTCATACCTGAATTCACAAAAGCATCAGCTGAAGCATTCAATCCTACATGTTTCATGGTGACTATAGAGCGTTTTCCTGCATACGACATTCCTAATGCTTCTTCATATGCCGTCTTCTCGTTAGAAGACCAGTGAGCATGTATTCCTCTTTCTTTTGCAGTGGAATTTGACTGTACAAATTCCATTATTTCCGTGGAAGGAGTGCCAGGATAACCATATGCACCACTTAACCCTGCATTTATTGCTCCCAATGCAAAGGCTTCATCACCCAATAGAAGTTTCTTTATTTTCATGTATTAGGTCATTTTGATAGGTTTACAAGTCTGCAACCATTGATAGGTTGCTTTCTATGTTGCAAATATACAAAAAAAATCCTTATATTTCAAGTCTTATGCCCTATAACATAAAAAAAATCCTAACCCGACAATCGTAGGATTAGGATTGTAATCATTATT
>JAIDUH010000052.1 GCA_029060285.1 Muribaculaceae bacterium
TAAGTTAAATCCGGTCAGCAGTCATAGCTGTTATTGACTTACCGATATCTTTCATCACCTTGCCATAGCGAGGACCAAGTTTCTTGAAGTCGGCTTTCACTTTCTTCACGAGTCCGGACTCTTCATTGTCGACAATCTTGACCTCCTTTACATTCACTTCAGCTGCCACCAACGGAGAGATAGCCTCTAAATCTGCCTTTTGCGCAGCGTCAATAGCCGGGACAAGAAGTTGCCCGAGGGGTTGGCGGACCTTGATATTCACTTTCCTGCGGAGAGCGAGCACAAGAGAGGTGGCCACCTGAGCAAGTGCCATGCGGCGTTCAAGTGCCGGATCGACAAGCGCCGGATCGCTTACGGGGAAGTCGGCAAGATGCACAGACGCATAGCCTTCAGCTTCATTTGACGCGCCGGTCAGGTCACTATACAGACGATCGGCATAGAATGGAGCAAATGGAGCCATCAACAACGCTACAGTCTTTAGGCAAGTGTAGAGAGTCTGATAAGCAGCAAGCTTATCAGAATCCATCTCGCCTGCCCAGAAACGCTTGCGGTTGAGTCTGACATACCAGTTAGACAAATTGTCGTTTACGAAAGTCTCTATAGCACGGGCAGCCTTTGTAGGCTCATAATCATCAAGATCTTTCTCAACTTCAGCCACAAGAGAGTTGAGCAACGAAAGTACCCAACAGTCAATTTCAGGACGATCCGCTACGGGCACTTGAGCTTCATCGCCGGTGAAACCATCTACATTGGCATACTGAGCGAAGAACTTATATGTATTATATAAGGTAGAGAACAGCTTACGGCTCACTTCAGCAACCCCATCCTCATCATACTTAAGATTATCCCAAGGAGAGGAATTTGAAATCATATACCAACGCACGGGATCGCTACCGAACTTCTCAATGTTTCCAAACGGATCAATGGCATTTCCAAGACGCTTGCTCATCTTGTTGCCATTCTTATCGAGAACCAGACCATTTGAGATAACAGCCTTGTAGCTGACAGAGTCAAATACCATGCCTGCGATAGCATGAAGCGTGAAGAACCAACCACGGGTCTGGTCGACACCTTCAGCTATAAAATCGGCGGGATAAATCTCATGGCTGTCAAGAGCCTCTTTGTTTTCAAACGGATAGTGGCACTGAGCATATGGCATTGCACCGGAGTCAAACCATACGTCGATAAGATCGAGTTCGCGCTTCATCGGGCGCCCTGAGGGAGACACGAGAGTGATTTCATCTACATAGGGACGGTGAGGATCAATCTTATCGTAGTTCTCCCTTGAATAGTCGCCCGGTTTGAATCCTTTGGCAGCAAATGGATTCTCCTTCATCATGCCTGCCTTTACAGACTTCTCAATCTCGTCATAGAGTTCCTGATAACTGCCTATGCAAATTTCTTCCTTACCGTCTTCGGTGCGCCATATAGGAAGCGGAGTTCCCCAATAGCGAGAACGGCTGAGATTCCAATCCTGAACATTTTCAAGCCATTTTCCAAATCTGCCGGTGCCGGTAGCTTCAGGTTTCCACTTGATAGTCTTGTTGAGTTCGATTAGACGTTCGCGAGCCTGAGGAGTGCGGATAAACCAGCTATCGAGAGGATAGTATAACACCGGCTTGTCGGTACGCCAGCAATGAGGATAGTTGTGGACATGCTTGGCAATGCTGAACGCCTCGCCGGCCATCTTCATTTCCATACAAAGAACTACATTGAGGTCTTCAGCCTTTGAAGCAGCAGCCTCATCATACTTTCCGCCCTCATTGAATTTTGGATCGTAAGCATTCTTGACATAGTCTCCGGCATGTTTGGAATAAAGCTCAACATCTACACACTTTTCGATGAATTCAGGAGCAAGCTCATCAAGAGTGTAATATTTACCGGTAAGGTCAACCATCGGACGGGTCTCCCCTCTCTTGTTGATCATATAGAGGGCAGGGATACCGGCAGCCTTTGCCACCTTGGCATCATCAGCACCGAAAGTCGGAGCGATATGGACGATACCGGTACCGTCATCGGTCGTCACATAGTCGCCGGGAATTACCCGGAATGCCTCTTCAGCAATCTCTACAAAACGGTCAGTGCCTACCTCATAGCATTTTTCAGGATGAGCGGATGCATATTCCTTCACGTATTCCGGAGCAAACTCATTTACTTTCTCTGTAGGCTTAACCCACGGCATAAGCTGTGAATAATGCATACCCACAAGGTCAGAACCTTTCCATTTGCCTACGATCTCATAAGGCACGACCTTGTCGCCATGCTTATAATCAGAAAGGGGCAACTTAGCTCCTTCAGCCTTGAAATAAGAAGGGATGAGCACTTCAGCCATCACCACTGTGATTGGAGATCCGGTATATGGATTGTATGTGCGGATTGCCACGTAATCAAACTTCGGACCGACACAGAGCGCAGTATTAGAAGGAAGAGTCCATGGAGTTGTGGTCCAAGCCATGAAATAAGGTTCTCCCCAACCTTTCATCTCATCTTTCGGCTCAAGAATCTTGAAGAGAGCTGTCGCAGTAGTGTCCTTTACATCGCGATAGCATCCCGGCTGGTTTAGCTCATGGCTCGAAAGGCCCGTTCCTGCAGCGGGAGAATATGGCTGGATAGTATATCCCTTGTAAAGATAACCCTTATCATAAAGTTGGCGAAGAAGCCACCACACTGATTCTATATATGAATTATCATAAGTGATATAAGGATTGTCGAGATCTACCCAATATCCCATCTTATGAGTCAGGTCGGTCCATTCCTTGGTGTATTTCATCACCTCGCGGCGGCATGCTGCATTGTATTCTTCTACAGATATCTTCTTGCCGATATCTTCCTTGGTAATACCGAGGGTTTTCTCGACTCCAAGCTCCACAGGAAGACCATGAGTGTCCCATCCTGCCTTGCGCTTAACGTGGAAACCCTTCATAGTCTTATAGCGGCAGAAGATATCCTTGATGGTGCGAGCCATCACATGGTGGATGCCCGGCATACCGTTGGCGGACGGCGGACCTTCAAAAAAGACGAATGTAGGACATCCCTTGCGGACATCCATAGAAGTCTCGAAGAGATTATGACGATCCCAAACTTCAAGCATCTCCTTGTTTACATTGGAGAGATTGAGCGGGGTTGAATATTCCTTGAATTTTTTCATATTGCGTTTTACGTTTTGCGTTATACGTTGTGCGTTATGCGTTATGCGAAATATTTAGAATTTTGCACCTTTGGTGCCTTTAACTCCCCCTTTTCCTCCACCTCCGAGAGCGAATATATTTCGGTCGTAGCTGAAGGTTTTGCGTTCCACTTCGCGTTTACGTTTCAGAGCGAGTTGAACAAGCTTATCCATAAGGTCGGCGAATTTGATGCCGGTAGCCTCCCAGAGATAATAAGAAAGAGAGCCGGGGATAGTGTTGATTTCGTTCACGTATATCTGACCATCCTTCTCGTCGATCATTACGTCTACTCGGCTCACGCCATGACAAGAGAGCACTCGGAATGTCTCACATGCAAGATGCTGAACTTTTTCAGATACTTCCTTAGGAAGATCAGCAGGTATTCTCTTTTCACTGGCAGCCATACCCTCGTTTCCGCCACGATATTTTTCATCATAGCTAAGGAAATCTCCCTTAGAAATTGGTTCCTCGCAGACAGATGGCTGATAGTCATCGCAATCGCCAAGAACAGAGCAGTTAATTTCCTTCATCTTTTCAAGCATATGCTCCACTATTATGCGCTGTGAGAAACGGCAAGCATTGTCAACCTTCTCAATAAGCGACTGACGATCACCAGCCTTACCGATGCCGACACTTGACCCCAGATTAGCCGGCTTTACGATAACGGGATATCCTATTTTGGTCTCAATCCGATTGATGAGTTCGTCACGTTTGCGGCTCCATTCCTTATCGGTAAACCAGACATAGTCAACAACAGGGACATCTGATTCGCGCAGAATCATCTTCATTGTGATCTTGTCCATACCATTGGCAGAACTGAGAGTATTGCAACCGGCAAAAGGAATTCCTATTGTCTCAAGCAAACCTTCGAAGACACCGTCTTCGCCATTAGTTCCATGGAGAACCGGGATTGCAACATGGAGTTCAGCCACAACAGGATCCTTCTTTGAGAAAAGGCCTCCCTTGGTGTTGACTCTGTACAGGTTGAAGTCGCCATATTCAGGACGCATATATACTTCTTCAGCATTAGCCACGAGAGAATTCATATCGCGATAATTGCGAATGTTCAGAAGGTTATCTCCTGTATACCAACGACCCTGCTTTGAAATGTAGATCGGAATGATATTATATTTTTCCTGATTGAACGCACTGATGGCTTGCAGGGCAGAGATCACCGATATCTCATGCTCCACGCTCCTGCCACCGAAAAAAACTGCTACGTTAGTTTTCATTATCAGCTATTTGTCTTTTAGAAACTCATCAAACAAAGGACTCTTCAGCAACTGATAGATGCTTATGCCCTAACAAACTGCAAAATTAATAAAAAACGTTGTAAAAAGGAAATTTTTCCAAGATTTTTCAACTTATAAATCACGGCTCTTTCATTTATGATATCTTTCCGATGGTCACATCACGATGAAACCGCAGGGGGGTGGGGAGGAATGTGCTCACTGCGTTCGCACCACAATCATGTGCTTTTGGAAGAGAGACGCTAAATGAAAGAGCCGTGCTTATAAATCATGTATATGAAAAAAGGCCACACTCTTTGTGCGACCTTGATAATCTTATGGACTTTAGGGCGAGCATTCGCATGCGCGAGCTCATTAGATTCAGTCATCCATCTTCATGCTTTTGAATTGACCGAGAAGATTGAATGTAAGCTCCACGTCGTCTGATAGTTCCACTTCATATTTTGTAGTGGTCTTCTTAATCTTTACTATCTTCACATCAGGGAAGTTTTTCTTTACATAGGTACGGATTGACTTAGGTATAATTCCTTCAGGAACTTCCCTTGTCTTGCAGTCGACAGAAGTCCATTTTCCGGCATTATTGAATTCAATTTTAGTACCGTTGACAAGTTTTACGTCGTAATCCGTCTTCTTAAGAAGATGCCTGTCAGTCTTCACCATCCCCACTTTAGCTTTTGGGAAATAATCAGTCAGGAATTTCTGAGCAGCTTCCGGAAGGTCGTTTCTGTTGATGGAATATTTATCTTGAGCATACCCTGCCATAACTCCAAAGAGCAGAGTCACCACTAATAAAAGATATTTCTTCATAGTATTCATATATTTGTGTGTTTTCATTTTAGATTTCTTCAATAGAACATTTTCCATCAGCTTAAAGTTCTTTTTTCATTGAAAAATTACCATATCCAAGTTGCTTTTTTCCAGAAATATTCAAGTGGGCCATGGCTGTGGGTTCGGAACCACCATCTACATGCCCACCACTGCACAAGGAATATTCCAACGCCAATAAGAACACTTCCGGTGATACCCATCTGCAATTGAAGTCCCCAGTGATAATATATGGCTGATCCAATAATACCTTGGGTGACGTAGTTGGTCATGCTCATACGTCCATATGGAATAAGCAACGAAAGCTTTTGAGAAAGTTTTTTCGTGCGGTAATATGCAAAGAGTATACCGGAAACCCACATCAGCATAAGGCAGAGGTTAGTCAATGAACCCACAAGAATATTAAATGGTGTCAGGATATTGGGATTATGAACATAGTCAGGCATCATATTGAGGATTCCGGACAGTGGGAAGTAGACCAATATCGATGCTGCCAGAACTCTCCCCCACTTAGGAAGGAAGCCCTTTCCAAACCATCCGCTTCTGCCGATCAGCATACCGAAAATGAAAAGACCGGCTGTCTGAAAGAGACGTCCATGTTCCCAAGCCCAAGCAAGACTTGCCAATTGCCCTTCCCAGAGGTTTACTTTCACCATTTCAAAAAACGTGCCTTCTGTCTGTGCCGCATACGTTGCGCCCCAATACGGACCTGAATTGATTTTTAATATCTCGTAGGTCGGGTCAAGACCTGCACGTATCATCTGATAAATGCATATTGGCTGAAGGATAAAGAATGCTCCGATTCCTATAAGCCAACGTGCAGATAGCCGGCAAGTCAGCACGAGGACGAATCCAACTAAAGCATAAAGCACTAAGATTTCCCCTGTGAAAAACAGAGCATCAAACTGCCCTATTATGAACAGGCATATCAAGCGCCAACAGAAACGAATCCGAAAATCGTTGCCACGCATCCGTTGGTTGTCGTCCTGGATGAAGAAACTGAAACCGAAGAGCAAAGCGAATATGCCATATGCTTTGCTTCCAAAGGCAAAGAAAAGACCGTTCCAGATCGCCTTGTCAGTGAAATTTAGCCACGTGGGCTGTCCGGCAGTGTCAGGGAAAGAATAGAAATTAAAATGCTCGATAGAGTGCAGAAGAATTATCGCCATGACAGCGAATCCTCTAAGTACATCAGCCACATCCACTCTCGCATGGCGACGCGGCTCCTCCGCGAAAATAACAGAATTTGTCTTGCTCATGATATTAAATTAGTTTGACGAAGCAAAAGTAATGAAAATTTTGCAAATAACCAAGTTTAATGGCATCACACAGAGTCCGCAGAGGCAGTGAGAACGCAAGGGGAATTATTTAAAGAATATATCAGAGTAGCTCATTGGTGGAACTGACAACTTTTGAGTAATAAAAAAGCACTTAGACGTGTCACCACTTTGCCGGTCTAAGTGCTTGGAGGACGTTTTCCGTTTTCCGAAGGGTCTGGATTAGAATCCAGGGTGTATAGAGCCACGGATACGGTCATGCCGCGGCTGTCAGGGTCGATACACAGTTCCAACGATTAACTATTAACGATAAATTATTAACGATTAACAGTTTTTTCGTGGGAGTGAGGAATGGAGTGGGCTCGTTTGGGCCTCTGTTCACACATGAGGAAGTTACGTCCAGCGGTAGATGATCATTCACCTGCGACAGAACACGTCTGTCTATTCCTTTGCGTTGGGCTGTCGGGTCTGTGGGGATGAAGCGGACGGGGTTCTTTCAACGATCAACTATTAACGATAAATGATCATTGTGGGGCGGCTACTTAGGAGGGTTCCCTTAATCTAACGATAAACTATTAACGATTAACGATGGAATAAGGGCTCTTATTAGCCTGGAAGTCCGTATACTTGCTGGCCATAGACGTGATCGCCACGAGCGTCGGCAACCGGCTGGGGTTCGTTTCCGGGTGCAAAGTTAATGTTATTTTTAGGGGGAATCCCCTTATCTTGATAAAAAGGTTCTTCCTTAATTCAGTTGAAAAAACTTTCGGATGAAGAACACGCAAAGTACACCATTGGCTTGGGCGCCCAACCTTCGTCAAAGAGAACGTGGGGGCTGACGCGGTAAAGACTCGCCAAGGAATTGTGGGTAGCAGGCTTAAAGAAAAAAGAGA